>JBAZFD010000131.1:0-5930 GCA_041653575.1 Thermodesulfovibrionales bacterium | reverse complement strand
ATTTCAATGGATGGTTCTCTCCCCCTTTTTGGGCCACCCTCTCCCCGTGCGGGGAGAGGGGTGAAACGGGAGGAGGGAAATAACTTTGCTGCCTGCTGCGCGGGGCCAAGGCCCCGCCTTTACTGCGTCTGCCTTCGTGCTTACGGCGCTGCCGAGACTGTCATGGTGATTGTTGCCTCGTACTGTCCAGCCTGCTGTGAAGATACATTTCCCAATCGGGCACGGCCAAACATGTCATACGTTGTTATCGTCTTGGCCTCTTGAGCGGTCAGCGACACCTGCCCGATCGCAGCATAGTTGTTATCGGCGTCCCTGTGGAAAGGAATAGATTCAGCAGCTCCATTCTCCATGACCCAATACCCGGTGGTGATCGTTGATGATGGATCAGAAACATGGGTGAGATCCGTACCGTCAACCACTATGTTCACCTTTGTATTCGTCTCCACAGTGAACCATGTGGCATCAGCCTTGTCATCAGGGACCGGACGCTCCGCATTCTTCGTTCCATTGAAGGTCCCCAATTTCATACTATTATCAAAGGGCTGAGTCACCGTCACCGCCGCATACTTGGCAACCGTTGCATTCACCTGGACAGTTTTCTGATCCTGCTGCGCCAGGGCGCCTGAGCCGAAGACCAGGCACCCTGCCGCCACGAGCACGAAGGCAGAGAACGTTCTTCTTATGTCACGTTCTCTTTTCATATCAGCTTAGATGGTGCTCACAGTCACTGTGACTGTTGATGAATAGTTGCCGGATGCCTGGCCAGATATTGCGCCGAGAGTGCCTGTCACGGTAACGGTGTGATCAGCATTGCTCTTTGCAGCCACAGGGGTAGACAAACCAGCATTATCAACATCAAAAGTAGTGGCGATTGTGTCCTCGACCTGTGTTAATTGTGTGCCGGAAACAGTAATGGTTGCGGCACAGTTTGTCTCGACATGGAACATGTCGCTTCCGCTCTGCTCCTCACCGGCAGTTCCGGTGAAAGGATCAATGGTGATATCACCAAGGCCGGTTATTGCCGCATAGTCCGCGACATATGCCGACACATTGGCTGTTCCTGTGGCAAGATCACCCGCCATTGCCATCCCTGAGAGCCCGAGAACCATTCCTGCTGCAAGAATTGTGGAAAGAATCTTTTTCATTTTACCTTCCTCCAAAGCATTGTGTTGTTTTCCCTCACAAAGTGAGGGGTTTGTTTTGCTCTCGTTGTTTGACCGGCAGCGCGGCCACCGCGTAAACTATGAACAGCTATGGAGGCGTAGAGGCTGAAGCCTTTCCACGGGTAGTATGCCCCTGCGTCTCTGTAGCTGTCTCCTGCGATTCGCCCTTTCACCTCCTTTTCATCCAGCCCCTGCTGCAAGGGCCTTTTTCAAATCCCTCTTCATAAGCGGGTTACGGCAACCTGAAATCTTTGTTATTCTGTGAGTTTTCTCATTCCCCGGAGTAACCCCTCCTAACCTCCCCTTACCCTAAGGGGAGGGACTGCTTCCCCACCCCCCTCTTAGGGTAAGAGGGGGTCAGGGGGAGTTACTCTCTATCCGCCTCACCGCTCACAGAGCCGGGGCGCAGGTGAAGACGATCTGGCCGGTGTAGTCACCTGCCGCGTCATCCCAGGTGGTCTGCAGCCTGTACCTCAGGGCTGCCTTCGCGGTGTTGAGCTGTATCAGTGGCCCGACCTGGAGCACTGTTACCTCCTTTTCGAGGCTCTCATAGCCGCCCTGGTCCGCGCTGACAAAGATCCTTTCTGCCGGGATGCTCCCCTGCAGCCCGGTAAGGGGAGTGGCCTTTGCCTTCACCACAAAGCCGTTTCCCACGCTGAGATAGCTCACCGTCAGGGTTATCGTGTTGTCGCCGTCATACTCCTTCGGCTCGCCGGTGACACTGAAATGGACATTCTGCGGGGTGATCGCCATGGACAGCAGCGCAATCTCAAGATTCTTCACCACCGGCTCAAGCAGACCGGTAATAAGGCCCGTCTTCTTTTCCACCACGATCCTTACATGGACAGGAGGACCACCCTCTACTGAAAAGACCGTCCCTTCATACACGCCGGGCTGCTCCTGTCCTGTGGGCATAAACCGGAAGGAGACAAAAATCTCATCCGCCTCTTTCCCCGTCGGGCCGCCCTTCCCTGCCAGACGGGGAATGGAGAGGCTCTCAAAGCTGTTGGTGTATGGGGTTCTGATGAATATCCTGTCCGGTGCGATAGACTTTCCCGCGCCATCCAGAAGCGGTGTGGCCTGGTATGTCAGTGTCCATGGGGTAGTTGAACTGATCATGGCCCTTACGGGAGCAGGCGCGTTCACCGGGCCTGCCTGTCCTGCCGCAAGATTAAAGGTAATGAGATCGTTGGAGAGCGTCACCGTAAGCGCAGCTGATGCTGATCTTCCTCCTGCAACCAGGAAAAGGCAGATGACCGCACAAGCGCAAAAGGCCCCCTTGAAAGCTGCAAAAATCTTTTTCAGAAAGAAACGTTGGCCCATTTCTCCCTATCCATCACGGAAAATCGCTACCTGATTTCTTGGAGTATAGGGGTTTTTCAGGGCAAAAACAATTGGTCTAAAGTATTAATACTTTTCTAATACAAAGGTTCTAATACTAAAGGATTAATCCGGGGGGTGGGAGGGGGTTTTGCCCTCTTACGGCAGCTGGAAAACGACCTGGACCTGGAGTGAGGCGCTTGAGCCTTTGCTGTTCATTGCTGTGACAATAACCGTATCTTCATACCGCGCCTGCCCTTCCTGCTGAAGGGCCTCTTCAAGGGCCTGCTGGGAACCCGGCAGGAAATCCTTATGAGCGACCACGCAGAGCGCCCGTTTGTATTCATACCGGTTGTCCGAGGATTCAGTAATATCTTTGAGCATCCCGCCCTGCCGCCATGCCGGGCTCCAGGGTTCGGCCTCCTGGGAACGGGAAGGCAGAATACTGTAACAGGTATACAGCTCAAGACCCGCCCTGCTCCTGATATTCCCGCCGGGATTCCGGGTCCGGAATGTCACCGTGAAGGCGGAGTTTGAGACAATGGCTATTTCGATGCACTGGCCCTGTTCAGGGATAAGACGAAGCTGCCCGTTGTCATGGAGAAAGACGCTGCCAGGAAGGGCAGAGAGCTCGAACCTGTCGCCCGCAGCTGCCCTTGTATCATAGGATGCGCCGATACTCCCGGACCTTCCGATACGGTGCTCTATGAGAAAAAGCAGCCCCACAAAGAGCACTGCGATAAGAAATATGAACATGTCTCTCCTTCACCGTGCAGAGGAAAGCAGCCTTCGGCTGTCCCTTCAGGCGCAATCGCCATCAACAGGGAGGCCTTTCACTGTAACAATTCTGCTGATGAGGAATCAAGCCGGAGACCCATGCGCTGCAGGTCCCCGGCTATCTGTTTTTCTTCTTTTTTTCCATGGCACGGATTACGAGCTCCAGGCGGCTGGAGATGTTGAACTTCTTGAATATCCTGTTCAGGTGGGCCTTTACGGTACGTTCACTGATGCCTATCATCGAAGCGATGTCCTTGTTGGAGTGGCCGGAACATATGTGCCTGATCACTTCCTTTTCCCTGTCCGAGGCATCGGCGAGGCAGTCGCCGTCTGAGGGGAAGAGACCGGCATTGCCGAGCAATTGATGGGCTACGTCTTTATCGAGCCATACCCCGCCTTTGCTGACTTCCTCCAGGACCTTTCTGAAATTCATGGCGTCGGCCTGAGGAGAAATCACGCCATGAATCCTGCAGCTGGATGTCAGCGACTTGATATCGTCGGTTTCAAGACTGTTGCAGAGCAGAATGATCTTTGCCTCGGGGTACCGGGCGACTATCCTCTGATCGGTTGCATTCTCATCCATCACAATGATGTCGGGCTTCAGGCTCCCCAGTGTCTGTTCATCATGGACAGTAAAACGGACTGCCGCCCCGTCCCCGCCTGCCAGGAGACTCCTGATTCCTTCAAAATAGAGGGTACAGCGCACGCAGAGCAGAACAATCAGGCTCTTTTCTTCTCCGTCAGTACCGGTCTCTTGCATGAAGTCAGCCATTCGCCTGCACCCCGGCGTTCTCCAGGCCGCGGCTGAACCGACAGCCCTCTCTCATTATCCGGTCTGCACAACCCCGGGATCCCATCCGTGAAACCCGGCCTTTGGCCCTGAACCGGGACACAGGGCACTCCTCAACGCTCTGTTTCCCCATACTCCCCCCATTCCAATAAAGGCATGTAAATCAATAACATCAGCAATAATTATATATATCATTTACTATGAAATCAATTGTCCTTTAGTACTAATACCCTGGGAAAACAGTTGATGCACAATGCAATACCGGCAACAAGCATCTGATATTATTTCATTTTCGTTGAAAAACGCATCACCAGCTGAATCCGGCTTGAGATTCGGAATTTCCTGTAGATGTTGTTGAGATGGGCCTTCACCGTGTGTTCGCTCAACTGGAGCTGTGCGGCGATTTCCCTGTTGGCATAGCCTGCGAGCACATAGTCGATGATCACTTTTTCCCGTTCAGAGGCAATCATTGACCTGACGGTCTGGAGTTTCGCAGTGTCGTTGTGGATCAGTCGGCCGATCATCTCCGGTTCAAGCCAGAACTCCCCGTTATGGATCGTCTCCAGTGCCCTCCGGAAATTCGCGGTCCCTGCCTGCGACGAGATAACACCGTTGATTTTAAACTGAGCGGCGATAAATCTTATATCTTCAGGAGACAAGCCGTTATCAACCACCAGAACCTTTGCCTCGGGATAGCGGAGAAAAAGCCTCTGATCCATGATTTTATCATCAGCCACGACAAAATCCGGCTTCTGCCCCCTCAGGGTCCTCCCACAGTAAACAGCGAAGCGTGCGAAGGACTCTTTCTCCTCGGAGAGGAGACTCTTTATCGCCTCACCATAGAGCTTATTCCCGATGAGAAGAAGCACATTCAGCTTCGGCGCTGAGGAACTGCGCGGTTGCATATAGCTCTCCTGCTCAGACATTCCTGCTCCCCTCTTCACGCCATATATAACGGCGCACGGCTCATGTTCTTTTGTTTACAAAGGATGGTGGCCCGACTAGTTGCAAAACTAATAAACTATACCAGAGACCAGCGGATCTGTCAAGAAAAATGCCATTCCTTTTCAACCACTTAAAGGACATCTTTCATCCTCTTTCAGAATAAAACCCTCTGCTGCCGCTGATCTGCACATAGATAGTTAAACCTGAAGGGATACCTCCTTGTCACCTGTAAAAAATCACAGTTGACAAGAGGACCTGTGACATATTATTACGGCTCAGAAGATCCCGATGAACAGGGAGGGGTGGTGAGGAGGAGGGCAAAAAAGGTACCGGGAGCCACGTCCTATCCGCCCAGGACCGCTCCAAGCTTGAATATAGGCAGGTAGAGGGCTATGACGATAAAGCCGATCACCACGCCGAGGAAGACCATGAGGGCAGGCTCAAGGATCGTGGAGAGGTTCGCCACCGTATTGTCCACCTCGTCATCATAGAAGTCTGCTATCTTGATGAGCATCTGGTCCAGGGAGCCTGTTGACTCTCCCACGCTCACCATCTGCACCACCATGGGCGGAAATATCCATGAACGGGCAAGGGGCTCGGACATGGGCTTTCCTGTACTCACTTCTGTCCTCACATGAATGATAACCTCTTCAACAATCTTGTTCCCCGCCGAACGGGCGCATATATCAAGGCCGTCGAGAATAGGGACGCCGCTGGTGAGCACCGTCCCAAGTGTCCGGGCAAAACGGGCAACTGCCACCTTCCGCAGCAGGTCGCCGAATATGGGGAGCTTGAGAGCGATACGGTCTGTGAGCTTCCTGCCCCTCTCCGTCCTCCTCAGCCGACCGATGACGAAGACAAACACCACCAGGCCTGCCAGCAGCAGGAGCCCGCCGATCCCGCCGATGAAATTGCCCATTGCAACGACCATCCGT
>JBAZFD010000130.1:0-5969 GCA_041653575.1 Thermodesulfovibrionales bacterium | reverse complement strand
CAGTTCAACTTCCCCACTCATCTCGCAGTTGATACATCGGGCGTCCTGTATGTAACTGACGCCATGAATTTCAGGGTCCAGCTTTTCAGCCCGGAGGGCTCATGCCTTGGCACCGTGGGGAGCCTGGGCGATGGTTACGGCAACCTGGAGAAACCAAAGGGTGTTGCTGTTGACAGTAAGGGGCATATCTACGTCGTTGACTCCATTAAGGACAGTGTGAAGATTTTTGACAGGAATGGAAACCTTCTCCTCGTTTTCGGCGACAAAGGGAGGTCTCCTGGGGAGTTCTGGCTCCCTGCGGGAATTTTTATAGACAGCATGGATATGATTTATGTGGCTGATCCCTATAATATGAGGGTACAGGCGTTCCGTTATATTGGAGATACTGCACGGAAGGAGTAGGGAGAAGGAATGAAAGGAAAGATGGGAGGCTATGTTTTTTTCTTTGCTGGACTTGCCGCAGTTGGCGCCATATCTCTGGCCAGTCTGACGGTAGATGCGAGCATCATGACTACAAAGCACAACCTGTCTGTATCAGGGCCGGGGCCGGTTAAGGCGACAACAGAGACTCAGGTCTGCGTTTTCTGTCATACCCCCCACGGGGCGACCGGGGCTCCCCTCTGGAACCATACCCTTTCTACGGCCCCCTATTATACAGTCCCATCCAAGGATTTGGCGGCGTGGTCGACCCTCCTGTCCACCCCCCAGAATCCCCCTGACGGGGATTCCCGTCTCTGCCTCAGCTGTCATGACGGTACGGTGGCTGTCGGCTCCGTGGTAAACCTGGGAGGCTCTCCCACCACCATTACCATGCAGGGAACGGAAGGGGGAATGATTCCCAGCGGCTCCGGTACGGGCCCCTATACCAGCAATATCGAGCCGGGCAGGCCTTCCATGGGGAGCATCGTGGGGACTGATCTCAGCGGTCACCACCCCGTATCTGTCGAGGTTACCCAGGCTCTTCTCGATGACAAGGGACTACAGTGCGCTAATGGAGATGTCTCCATGAGGGTATGCACACCCATAGCCCCCATAAAGCTGAAGCCTACGGACAACCGGTATGTTGCTGGCCCTCATACCGGACTTGGGGTCCAGTGTGCCAGTTGCCATGATCCCCATGAGAATGGTCTCGGCAAGTTTCTCAGGGCAGGTGTCCCCGGAAATGCCACAGACCTATGCGTCAAGTGCCATCGGCTCTGCACAGAGGACTGCCCTTAGGAGGATTTATGAGCAACAAGATATTCCATCTGGCAGTAATTGTAGGCGTGATCGCTCTTACCTTTCTGGCAGCGGGTACGGGCTACCCCCTTGGAGAGGTTCATCTGGACAGGTCAAAGCTTCCTGACGGATGCAGCTCCTGTCACAAGGGCCATGGCAGCAAGGGAACTGCCATGCTCCAGGCGCCTAAAGATGAACTTTGCTTCACCTGTCACGAAAAACTGAGGTTTGTCATTCTCAAGAGGTCCAATCATCCGGTAGTCAAGACCTCGCAGTACCATGTCTCCGGTGAGAGACTGCCTGCGAGGAATCCCTCCAGTGCCAGACACGTATCCTGTTTTGACTGCCATAACTCGCACATGGCTGGAAAAGACAAGCCCCTCAGGGGAGTAGCGGGATACTCGGGACGGGGAATGAGGGTAAAAGAGGTCACAAGGGATTATGAGGTCTGCTACCTTTGCCACGCCGACAGCGCCAATCTCCCGGCAACTTCTTCCAATATGGCAAGGAAGTTCAACCCTGGGAATGCCTCCTTCCATCCCGTGGAAGCAGCAGGAAAGAGCCGTTTTGCTCCCAGCCTCAAGAGACCCCTATCAACCGCCAGCACCATCGGCTGTTCAGACTGTCACGGCAATGATGACAGGATGGGGCCTAAAGGGCCTCACGGCTCCAATTACGATAAGCTCCTGACGGGGAACTACAACACAGATCCGGGGCCTGAAAGCCCCAATGCCTATCAGCTCTGTTATGACTGCCACAACAGAAACAGTATTCTCAATGACGAGAGTTTCAGCTCACACAAGCGGCATGTCCTCTATGGAGGCATCTCCTGTTTTTCCTGCCACGACTCCCATGGGAGTGCTACCTATGAGAACCTTATAAGTTTCAGCCAGCGGCTTGCCTTTCCCAACTCCTTCGGGCAGCTGGCATATGCGAAGATGTCCCCTGGCAAACCCCGCTGCTTCCTCAACTGTCATATCAACGGGCTCACCTACGACCACAAAATGGATAAAGGCGGGTATTATATCAATACAAACAATATACCGGGATGGTGAGAGATGATAAAAGTTCTTTCCCTTGTTCTTGTTTTTTTGTTTTCCGGAATCTCCTTCGGCGCTGAGGTGGACTGCCTCCTCTGTCACGAGGCTCTATCGAAGGGAAAGACGGTGCATCCGGCGGTGCTCATGGGCTGTACGGCCTGTCATACAGGGATAGACGCCACGGAGATCCCTCATAAAAAGACCAATACCGTGGTTCGGGGGCTTGCTGCCGAGCCTCCTGACCTCTGCTACAACTGTCATGACAAGACCATATTTGAAAAGAAAACCGTACATCCCGCACTCCTCATGGGATGTACCGCCTGTCATAATCCCCATGCAACTGAAACGCCGCGGCTCCTCCTCGCCGAGCCTCCTGATATCTGTTTCAACTGTCATGACAAGGCGGAGTTTACCAAACAGAATGTCCATGTGCCCGTAGCTGCCGGCATGTGCACAACCTGCCACAACCCTCACTCCACGGATGAGGTAAGGCTGCTCAACAATAAAGCGGTTGAGGTCTGCCTCCAGTGCCATGCAGACAAAAAAGACACCCCCCACGCCATTACAGGTTTCTCCTCAGCAGGGCATCCCATAGGGGATAAAAGAACGGTCAAGGATCCGGCCCGGCCTGACAGGACCTTTTACTGCGGGAGCTGCCACAACCCCCACAGCTCAGACTCTATGAGGCTCTTCCGGTATAAGGCTGATACAGCCTTTGAACTATGTGTCAATTGCCACCAAAAATGATCAAAAAATAGAAAGGGAGATGAAGATGAAAGGTATCGCACAGACAATGAAGGTATTAGGCCTTGTCGTATCCGGTGTGTTTGCCGCTCTCCTTGTTTCCTGTGCGCCAACGGCACAGAAGAAGAGTTATGAGATCGTCTGGCCGCTGCCGCCGGAGCAGCCGAGGCTGAAGTTTGTGGATATCCTCCAGTCTGTTAAGGACGTTGAAGCAGAGCCAGGAGGTTTTGCGAGCGCCCTTTTCGGTGAGGAGGCCAGTGCCAACCTGTTCAAGCCCTATGGTGTCGCTGTTGACAAGGCTGGGAAGGTCTATGTGACTGATATCGGCAGGGTCTTTATTTTCGACAAGAAGAACAAACACCTGTCTTTTCTTGGAACTGAACCGGGGACCGGCAGGCTAAGGATTCCCATCGGCGTGGCCGTGGCCAGTGACGGGCGGGTTTTTGTTACCGATACCGCATCGGACAGGGTTTTCGTCTATGACAGCAAGGGCAGTTTTATGACCGCCATAGGCCATGAGGGTGAGTTTGAGAGCCCCAGTTCTCTTGCTATTGATGAGGGGAGAGGGAGGCTCTATGTGGCGGATACACGAAAGCACAACGTCAGGGCTTACAGTCTGAAGGATTTCAGCCTTCTCATGCCTATTGGTGAAAGGGGAGACGGTCCCGGACAGTTCAATTTCCCCACGAACATCGCCGTAGACAGGGAGGGAAAGATCTATGTGGTGGATACGAACAACTTCAGGGTCCAGATATTCAGCCCAGATGGACTCTTCCTTAAGGAAATCGGGAAGATAGGCGACAAGCCGGGTAGTTTTGCAAGACCCAAAGGCATTGCTATCGACTCAGAGGGCCACGTCTATGTTGTGGACGCCGCATTCCAGAACTTCCAGATCTTCGACCAGGATGGGAATCTCCTTCTCTTTGTAGGCGAGGGAGGGACAGAGCCGGGGCAGTTCTCTCTTCCCGCAGGCATCGCCATTGATGACGACGACAGGATTTACGTTGTGGATCAGCTGAACTCCCGTGTCCAGGTATTTCAGTATCTGGGCGAGAACTGGCGTAAACGGCAGGCAGTTGAGAAAGAGCCTGTGAAAGCTCCTGCGCAAGAGGAAAAGAAATAGCTCCTCCCACAGGGGAGGTTTATCAATCGAACAGGAAGGGGGAACTGATGGAGAAAAAAGTGAAATACAGGGATGCAAGGGGCTTTACCCTTGTGGAGCTTCTTGTCGTCATGGTGATAATAGGGCTCCTTGCTGCCCTTGTTGCCCCCCGTCTCTTCCCTAAGCTGGGCAAGGGAAAGCAGGCTGCGGCAAAGGCCCAGATAGAGCTCCTGGGGCAGGCCCTGGATCAGTTCAGGCTGGATGTAGGCAGGTATCCTGCCACCCAGGAGGGGTTGAATGCCCTGTCGACGAATCCCGGGATGGAAAACTGGGAGGGGCCCTATCTCAAGAAGGGACTGCCTGCTGACCCATGGGGAAAGCCTTACCAGTACCAGTCTCCTGGAACCCACGGGGAATATGACCTCTTCTCCTACGGGAGGGACGGCGCCCCAGGCGGTGAGAGTGAGGACAAGGATATCGCCAGCTGGGAGTAGGCAGGGAACAAAAAAAAGAGGGGAGGCGCTTAGCGCCTCCCCTCTTTTTTTTGGTTGATGATCGTTACTTCTTAGCCGGAGCTGCAGGTGCTGCGTGCTCGGCGGGCTTCTGGGCCTCAGCAGGGAACTTGGGGGCGGGGAGTGTTATCTTCGCGGCAACAGCCTTGTTGATCTCCACCTTGTAGGCCTTTCCAAGACCGGAAGTGAACTTCTCGTAGGCAGCCTTCTGCTTTTCGGTCTTCAGCCTTGACTCCACCGCGGTTTTCACCTTGTCCAGTCCGAGGATCTCGCCCTGAACGTCTGTGGCCTTCATGAAGTAGATGCCGTCCTGGGTCTGGATGGGACCGGCAACATTATCCAGTTTCATCTTGTAGAGGGCTATGTTTTCCAGTTCGACGGGGAGCATTCCCTTCTTGACGTACCCGATATCTCCGCCCTTCTCAGCGGACTTCCTTTCAGAGGAGAGATCCTTTGCAATCTGGCCGAAGTCCTCTCCCTTTTTCAGTCTCTCGCCGGCCTGGATGGCCTCTTCAGGGGTTTTCACCAGGATCAGGCTGATCCTTACTTTTGTGGGGATCATGAACTCACGGGAGTTTTTCTCGTAATACTCCTGGATCTCCTTGTCGGTTATATTGCCTGATGCTGAAAGCTCCTTCTCCAGCAGCTTGTTGATGACGGTGATCTTCTCGAAGTCCTTGACTACCCTCTTGATCTCGTCATCCTTGTCGATGCCCTGCTTTTTTGCCTCCAGGTAGAGCATTTCCTTCCGGGCTATGGAATCCACGAACCTCTCGGTTCCGCCGGGCTCACGGACAAAGGCGCTGGCTACATCGGGCCTGAGGGACATCTCCTGCTGAATGTCCTTGACGGTAATAGAAGTGCCGTTGACCTTTGCGGCGACCTCCGTATTGTCACCCTTTCCAGCGCATGAAGCAACAGCCATAAGTGCAGTACCTGCTAAAACCAAACGTTTCATATCGCCTTCTCCTCCAGGAAAATAGTATACACTTATAACATTTTTAAAAACGAAAAGTAAAGGCGAGGCAGGTCTGAAAAAGACAGTATTCCCGAGGGTTATGAACGGTTTTCCTGCTCTTTCAGCTTTTCTATGAGCCTCTCGTACTTCTGGGTACCCAGGCATTCCTTGGCCGAGGGGCACCATTGCAGGCAGGATGGTCTGAGATCGCGGCTGATGAGTCTGCCGCAACCCTTGCAGTTTGTATCGGGCTCGTCAGTCCATATCTCATTCCTGTGAGAGCAGAAGGGACAGACAAGCTCTTCAGGATAAGGGTTCCGTATCTCTATGCTGCCGGGGCAACTTTCCTTCATAGGGGTATTGTACCACGAAGTCAGAGGCCGGGCATATGAGGC
>JBAZFD010000129.1:0-6046 GCA_041653575.1 Thermodesulfovibrionales bacterium | reverse complement strand
GCATATGGCCATCCTCAGGACGCTGAGCAAGATAGGATTCGCCTCCCTGAGGGTTGGGTATCTCCTTGGCGACGAGGGGCTGATAGGAGAAGTGAACAAGGTAAGACTCCCCTTCAACCTCAATGCCCTCTCCCAGGCAGTAGCACGGGAGGCGCTGAGGGAAAAGAAGATGATAGACGCCTGCATCAAAAAGGTCAGCTCTGAAAGGGACAGGCTCTTCGGGGAGCTTGCCGCCCTGAAAGGGGTCACGCCTTCCCCCTCGGAGGCGAACTTCATCCTCTTCAGGATAAAAGGCGCTGACGAGATCCACAAAAAGCTCATTAAACAGGGTGTCCTGGTGAGGAACCTGAGCAGTGTCATAAAGGACAGCCTGAGGGTGACCATCGGGACCCCCGAGGAAAACAGCATCTTCATAGAGACACTGAAGAAGCTCCTGGGACAGGAGGAGAAATGAGGACCGCAAAGATAGAGAGGAAGACAAAAGAAACGGAGATCAGCGTTGAGATAAACATAGAGGGAACCGGGAAGACCGATATCGAAACCTCTGTCCCTTTCCTTGATCATATGCTGAACCTTTTCTCCTTTCATGGCGCACTGGACCTGACGATCCGGGGTAAGGGAGACATCGAAATAGACTACCACCACCTCATAGAGGACATGGGCATTACCATGGGGGAGGCGATCAGGAAGGCAGTGGGAGACAAGAAAGGGATCAGAAGATACGGCAACGCCACAGTTCCCATGGATGAAACCCTCGCCCAAGTGGTCCTGGATCTGAGCGGCAGACCCTATCTCGTGTATAAGGTCACAGACCAGGGGAGAGTGAAGGATCTGGATGTTGCGCTCTTCGAGGAATTCTTCAGGGCTCTGAGCGTCCATGCCGGGATGAATCTCCATATCATTGTTCATTACGGAAGAGACCTGCATCACATTATAGAGGGTATCTTCAAGGCCTTCGGAAGGGCGCTCAGGGAGGCTGTCTCCCTGGATACCCGTATGGCAGGACTGCCGAGCACGAAAGGCAGTCTCTGATGGAGATGTCCCTTCAACGGGGCTCCTTGAAAATAGCCACGGTCTTCGGGATACCTATCAGGGTCCATTTCTCGTGGCTCATCATTTTCGGACTCATCACCTGGAGTCTCTCCACATCCTACTTCCCTGTTGCAGCCCCCCGACTCCCTCAGGCCTCGTACTGGATGAGCGGGGCAACGGCAGCCCTCCTCCTCTTTGTGTCCGTGGCGCTGCACGAGCTGTCCCACTCCTTTGTAGCCAGGAAATACAGAATCCCCATAGAGGACATCACCCTCTTCATCTTCGGCGGCGTCGCCCGGATAAACGGAGAGCCCGCAACCCCGAAGGCGGAGTTCAGGATGGCTATAGCAGGCCCCCTGTGCAGCCTCATCCTCGCCCTCGCCTTTTTCATAACTGAACAGGCAATCCACTCCCAGGTGGTACAGGCCATATTCAGCTACCTGGCAACACTCAATCTCATGCTGGGGATCTTCAACCTCATACCCGGCTACCCCATGGATGGCGGAAGGGTGGTCCGGGCTTATCTCTGGCAGAAGAGCGGGAACCTCCTCACTGCCACGCAAAGGGCCTCCCGGTACGGCGAGAGGATTGCCCTGCTCTTTATCTTCCTCGGGCTCATCTCCCTCTTCACCGGCTTTCCCGGCGGACTCTGGTTCATGCTCATCGGCTGGTTTCTCTTTTCCGCTGCCCAGGCAAGCCTTAATCAGGCCAGCCTCCAGGACAGCCTCGGGGGGATCCATGTGGGCGATATCATGGCAAGGGATATTGTTGCCCTTTCTCCTGAAGTCACCATAAAAGAGGCGGTGAATGACTATTTCCTCAGGTACGGCTACGGCGGTTTCCCTGTTCTGGACAAAGGGGAGTTTCTCGGTTTTGTCACCCTGAGGGAGGCAAAGGATCGGCCCCGTGAGAACTGGGCTGCAACAACGGTCTCTGAAGTCCTGGTCCCCCATGAGAGATCATGGGAGGTGGGCAGGAAAGACAGCGCCATGAAGGCCCTGGAGATGATGATCAGGGAAGACCAGGGGAGACTTCCGGTCATGGAGCAGGGACGGCTGGTGGGGATCATAACACGGAACGGCATTGCACGATATGTTCAGATAAAAGGCCAGATCAAGGAGGAACAGAATGTCTGAGGCGCAGCTGAAGGTAATTCTCCTGACGCACACACCGAATCCTGAAGAGACTGTGGCTATGGCAGCGCGGCTCTGCTACAGTCCTTCTGATATAGAGGCATTGAAGGAAAAGACAGAAGGGAAGGACCAGAGGGCCTTCGTGGAAAAGCTCATGGCAATAGGCCACATGAGCCCCATTGAGCACGCCTCTTTCACCTTCGCTGTTGAGGGGATATCCAGGGCCTGCTCCCATCAGCTGGTGAGGCACAGGCTCGCCTCCTACTCCCAGCAATCTCAGAGGTATGTCTCGGAAAGCGGACAGAAGTCAGAAGACAGATGTCAGAAAACAGAAGAAATAAAGACCTTTGATTATCTGATCCCCCCTTCCATTGCTGGCGATGCAGAGACGAAAAAGGCTTTTGAGGAGTTCATGGCAGAGGCGCAGAAGGCATATGACCTTCTCATGCAGAGGCTCAATGAGCGGGGGATAAAGGGGGAAGCAGCGAGCCAGGATGCGCGGTTTGTGCTCCCCAATGCTGCTGAGACAAAGATTATGCTCACCATGAACGCCAGGGAACTCCTCCATTTCTTCCGCCAGAGGTGCTGCAACAGGGCGCAGTGGGAGATCAGGGCCATGGCGGACGCGATGCTGAGGCTCGCAAAAAAAGCTGCGCCGGTGATCTTTTCCCAGGCCGGGCCGGGCTGCGTCTCAGCCCCCTGCCCTGAAGGCTCCTTCACCTGCGGGAAAATCGAGGAAGTGAGAAAAAAATACAGGGGACTGTAGCCGACGGGATAGAAGAATATGGGTGAGGGCAGTCTCCCTTTCAGTCCCTGAGGATGAGGTCCTTGAAGTCCTTCAATACCGGGAATTCATCGGTGGGAAGATCCTCTCTCTTCGAGTTCGGCCTTGCCTTCAGGAGGAGATGTCTGATCCCAAACTCCCTGGCGGTCCTGAGAATCTCTGCCGAGTCATCAATGAAAAGTGTCCTTTCCTTGTCGAACTTCAGGATCCTCTCAATCCGCGCCCAGAACTCCAGCCGCTCCTTGGGATAGCCGATCTCAAAGGCGGTGACGCATTTGTCGAAATACCTTCCAAGATCAGTCTTCTTGAGCTTGAGGTCCATGACCTTGTAGTGGGCATTGGTGGCCAGGCAGACCAGCTTGCCCTGTCTCCTGAGCATCCGCAGGAAATCCTCCACATGGGGATGGACCTCGATGATGTGCCGTATCTGCTCCTTCAAGGCCGGGATGTCTATGTCGAGCTCCTGGGACCAGAAATCTATGTCGGTCCAGTTGAGGGTCCCCTCATGGATCTTGTACCGCCCGAGGAGCTCCTCCTTCGCCTTTCCGAAGGTGATATGGTGCTTCTCTGCATATTTTTCCGGGAGGAGGTGCTCCCAGAAATAGTCATCAAAGTACCTGTCCAGCAAAGTCCCGTCCATATCGAGAAGGACGGTTGCTATCTCCTTCAGAGGAATCACTCTTCCCTGTCCTGATCCTGCCAGTTGTTGAAGTCCTTTGTCCTCTTATACAGCAGGTCCATAATACCCTTGAGCTCCTCAAAGATCTCATCGAAGAGGTCGGTGTCCATTACATCCTCGGGGTCAATATCATAGGAGTAGGATATCTCGTACTCCTTGGATTCCTCCTCCCTGGGATAGATCTCCCGTGAGATAAGAACAGGCTCTGCGTCAGGGAACTCCTCGGAGATCTCCTCTACGAGGTCTTCGATATCAGGGTAGTCCTCAAGGAGGGGAAGGCTTATGGTGAATCCCAGCTCTATGGAGGTATCCACTGATTCATCCTCTTCAGGCTCATTCTCCAGAAGGGTCATGCCTGTCTGAAAGGCATCATAGGTGAAGGAGACAACAGCGGAGATGGCCAGGGGGGGCTCCATGCCGTTCAGCGTCAGGTAGAGCTTGCTCTCCCTGTCCAGGGTGAACTGCTCAATGAAAACCTCCATATTATATATATCAAGGTGCCTCTTTGCTGACTCGGCAATCCTCATTTGCACTTCTTCAAAACGTGCCATCTCTCCTCCCTCTTCAGCCGCAGATTTGCAAGATTATACCATACAGGGGAAAATCATTTAACTATCCCTTAATTCCAGGCATGTTATTTTTGAACCAGGCAAGGTGGTCTCAGAGAAGGGGACTAGTCCCCTTCTCCAAAACCTTCCTTCCTCCTTGTGGATATTTTGGATGACCTGGACAGGTCATCAGGTGTGGCAAAGCCGCACCTTTTTTTTTGCCCTCACCATCCGCCACCACCTCCTCCTCCACCGCCGCCTCCTGATGAACCTCCTCCACCGCCGCCTGATGCAGAGCCGGGAGCGGTTGAGGAAGAGGCAATGGCGCTGGAGAAGGAACTTCCAAGGGAGCCGGAGAAATCACCCATGTGGTTCACGTCCCATGACCTGCCGACATACCATGTGGGGACATACTGCGCAACAGCAAGGACGCCTGCAAACTGTTCAGCCCATTCCTGCTCCACATCCAAGGCAAGGGCATAAGGGAGATACTTTTCGAAAAGCTCCGGGGTCTTTTCCGGGGGGTTGATGAAATTAAGACGGTCCTTTTCCGTGACAGAAAGAAAGATCCTGAACCCCTCGATCCGGTCCATGAGCCTCCTGCCTGTTTCAGTGCGGGCCTTCAGGAGGTAATAAAAGAGGATATCCAGGAAGACTATGAAAAAAAAGATCAGGAGCAGCCATCTCATTTTGGGTGCAAAGGGCAGGACAAGGGCAAAGGGGATGAAAAAAAGGCCAAGGATTATAAACATGAAAAGGGCCGTGATTTTTTTCCCCGACTTCCAGAGCTTTATGATCACCGTTGAAAACACTCCGCCGAAAACCCCAAGGACAAAGACAAAGGGAATCTCTTCTGAAAAACCGGCGCTCAGGCTCACCAGGAGCACCATCCCTCCGATGAGCACGGACAGAACAACCCCAGCCACAAAGTAGGACATGTTACCGACAAAATAAACCTTTTCAAACCCCTTTTTCAGGGCCTCATCAAAGGCATTAATTGCTGTCCTGATCCTTCGGTGGTTTTCCTGCCTCAGTTCTATCTCAGACGCCGGTCCTGAAAAAAGATGAGAGGAGATCTCTTTCTCTTCAGGAGAAAGCGTGGGAGTCCCCTTTTTGTTTGTAACGGTGTACTGCTTTCCCTCTTCTGCAATGGATACCGCCCCCTTGACAGCCATATCTATGAGGGCTGCGGCAAAGGCCTTGTTGTCGCTCCCCATCCGCCTGACAAATCTTATCGCAGCAGGGGAGAGGTCTGCAGGCGGGGCAAAGAGGGGGATGACGGTCCCTTTCCCTGGGTCCCTGCCCACCCTGATCCAGGCAAAAAGATAATAACAGAGGAGGAGCAAAACCCCGGCAGCTCCGGCAACAACAGCCCTGTTGTCGAGGATGAAATACCCCATTCGCTCTTTCTGCGTCGGCTCATGGACTATCCCCTTGGGCCAGGAGACCAGTATGGTAAGCCCCTCAAAGGAGCCTATGGGGCGAATTGTCCTGAAACGGACTGCGCCGGACTCATCAATCCTTGCCCTGAAGTCTTTCCCCTTTGCCCCCTGCGGCCCGGTATAGGCATCCACCTCCATGACCCTGCCTGAGGCAGCGGGGGGAAGCTCCACCGTTGCAGTCACCTTTTCCATGGGAAAGACCCAGCCGTTCCCGGTGACGTTCCAGTACAGCTCGTCATGATCCTCAAAAAAACCCAGTTGCCGTGCTGTCCTGTAGGTGATGGTATAGGTGTATTCTCCGGGATCGAGGAATACATCCTCCTTGCCGATATAGATCCGCTTGCCGTTGGAGAGATTTGCCGTGTGGAAGCTTTCAGGCCTTCCGTCCCTGAGAATGGAGATGATCTCGAAACCGACAACATAATCAT
>JBAZFD010000128.1:0-6074 GCA_041653575.1 Thermodesulfovibrionales bacterium | reverse complement strand
ATTATCCTCATGAGAGTCACCCGAAAGATTTTCACGCCTGAGCAGGAGCTCCTCCTCTGTTGTACACGAACCGAGGCGGACGCAGAGTCACAGGAACGCGTGCGTGAGCTGCTCTCTGGAGAAATAGACTGGGCACAGTCAATAAAACAGGCGCGGCGGCACGGAGTGATGCCCCTTCTGTATCGCTGCCTCAATGCTCGCTGGCGTAATGCCGTCCCTCATAGTGTTATAGAAAAACTGCGGAAGGATTTTGATTTCAACGCAAAAAGAAACCTGATGCTGATCGGCGAGTTGTTTGGTATCCTGGATCTGTTTAGCGCTCTGGACATTCCCGTCATCGTGCTGAAGGGGCCTGCCATGGCGCAGGCCCTTTATGGAGATCTTTCTCTGAGGCAATTTGCAGATATTGATATCCTCATCCCCAAGAAGCAGGTCCAAAGGGCAAAGGAGGTTCTTTTATCCAGAGGATATCAGCAGCAGTTCACACTCAATACGGCACAGGAAAATTCATTCCTCTCATCCGGCAACGAGTACCTCTTTCAACGGGAAGAAGGCATTTTTTTGCTGGAAATCCACTGGGATGTGGTTTCACGCTATTTCCCTGTCCCCCTCGTCGCAGATCACCTGTGGGAAAGGGCTCACTCCATTTCACTCTGTGGAAGGGATATCCTTGTCCTCTCGCCTGAGGATATGTTTCTGGCCCACTGTATTCATGGCACTACGCACACATGGGAAAGGCTCGGCTGGATTGGAGACATGGCCGAGATGCTCAGGAAGTATGATGATTTGGACTGGAAAAGGCTCTTTCAGAGGGCACAGGAACTACGGGTCAGGCGGGCCTTTCTCCTCTGCCTCTCCCTGGCGAAGGAGCTCCTGGACGCAGAAATTCCCCAGTGCTTGCTGAGGGAGATGGATGACGACAAGACAATAGGAGATCTCACTCTCAGGATTTCGCAAAAGCTCTTCCAGAACAGTGACGGAGAGGCGGGAGTCCTCACAAGAGCGCTAACCCACCTCAGGATAAGGGATCATTGGGCAGACAGGATCTTCCATCTCCTTTCTCTGATATTCAAACCTCAGCCTACTGATTGGGAGACGCGTCCTCTCCCGGAGGGTTTGTTTCCTCTCTATTTCTTTATCAGACCCATACGCCTTTCAGTGGTTTACGGCAGGAGGCTTTTGGCCAGGATCTCATTCCGGTAGTCCTGTTGAACCCCTCTGCCGATACAATGGATAGCAATGGTGATGGAGGAGCAACATAAGGGATGAGACACAGGCTGCACAGCGGCTCTTCTGCCTGGCTCCTTCAGAGGGTATCGTGTACTGGTTCTGTCGCATCCCCTCTATTGCAGCATACCTCACAGCGACTCCTTGGCAAAGTATGCTGCCGCTTTTTTTAAGATGTCTCGTTCCATCTTTACTTCCGCCAACTCCCGCCTCAGTTTCGCTATCTCCTGATCCTTGTCGCTGAGCTGCTTCTGCTTGCCGCCTATCCCTAAGCTTTCCCCTCTTTCTCTGCTTTGATCCAGTTCGTCAGTGTCGAAGGCGCGACGGACAACCTTCGTCTTACCTCAGGTATCGTCAACCCTCCCTCTGTTACCAGCTTCACCGGCTTTTTCCCGAAACTCTTTCGTGTACTTCCCTTGTGGTATCCTCTCCATTTTCCTGACACCTCCATCTTGTATTCTACTCAGCTTTGGTGTCCACTATTTTCAGCTTACCTCACTTTCCCCCCCTGGCCACCTCTGAGAATTCATCATCCGTTTGATTGAAACGGAAACTAAGTGTTGCAGAAACATGCAATTATTGCGGAGTACAGGAAGCACAGGGGGCCATAGAAGCCTTAGGCACCTACTCCGCTCATCTCTGCAAGTTGCCGCACTCAGACGACACCACACCTGTGACGCCCTGTCCTACATCCTTGATCAGTTCCCCATCGTCAGGCAAAAGACGATCCTACCTTTGGTTGTTACCGCACAAAGAATTAGGATCCTCACAATCTATGACGCCATGGAGGCAACCCAGAGAGTGAGGTCAGTTCTACCGGACGGCCCTGTATCCGCCACCGGGGACCGTAGACCTATTAGTAGCCTTGACTTATGGCGATCAGGATATTAACATTGAGGTAAGCAAAAAGACAGGATTAACCTTTTTTCGTAACGGAGGCTTGCTTATGGGTATATCATCAGCGCCTGGCTCGTCATCGGAAATCCTTTCCACCCTCAAGACCCTGAAGCTACAGATCAGGCAGAGATACAAGGCTGATGTGAGGGGGATTTTCGGTTCTTTTGTCCGGGGAGAGCAAAAGGCAGACAGTGATATAGACGTGCTGGTGGAGTTCGATGAGGGAGCCAACCTTCTGGACATGACAGGCCTAGCGCTCTTTCTTGAGGAAGAATTCCACTGCCCCGTGGACGTTGTTCCCGAGAGCACCCTGAGAACGGAAATCAAAGAAGCCGTCTTAAAGGAAGCCGCCTATCTATGAGAGACTATGCCCTTTATCTGAAGGACATCATAGATGCCATGGATGCTATTGAGCGGTTTGTGGAAGGGATCGGCTTTGAGGAATTTGGGGGAAACGACATGATTTCAAGTGCGGTGATACGGAAGTTTGAGATCATCGGAGAGGCGGCCAAGAAGATACCCAACGACATGCGGGACAGATATCCTGAAATTCCATGGAAGGAAATGGCAGGGATGCGGGACAGGCTCATTCATTTCTACTTCGGAGTGAATTACGATCTTGTCTGGCACACCATAAAGGATGTTATCCCTCCGGTGAAAAGCAGGATCAGAGGAATACTGGAAACGTGAGTATCTTTGACCTCCGCGCACAGGTTCTCTCCGGCTACCGCGATTTAGTCCGCTCCTTTATCTATTAGTCCGACAAAGGCCCCATGCAAATTCAAAATCTGTTTCTTTGAAATGGCATCCGAGAGTTTTAGAAAGCCGCAACTATTGCGGAGTACAGGAAGGCTGGACCTGTTGCTCCTCTGCCTTTAAAGGTCTCATACCCTGAAAGCCTGTCGTACTTTATTGGTGCACGGTCAAAAGCCACTCAACTGCTGAATGAGTAATGATCTCCTGCGGTACGCCGGGCACGAGATCAGATTCAAGGCTGATCAGGTGAAGGGAGGCCCTGGGGTGTTCGCCTGCCGCCTCTTGAAGGGCTCTGATCTCGCGTTGGCGGGTGGCTGAGGAGCTCAGATCAGTGCAGACCTGTATGAGCTCCTCACTATTGTCAGGATAACGGGCCAGAAAATCAACCTCAAATCCTTTGTCTGTACGGACATATGAGATATCTACCCCTCGGCGTTCAAGCTCCAGCAGGACCGCGGTTTCCAGTGCATGTCCCAGATTGGCTTTTCCAGACCTGTCAAAGACGGGAATCAATCCTGAATCAATGGGATAGACCTTACGGGGATTCACCATCCGCCGCCTTTCTGAGGAAGATTCGATCGAGACCGTCCGGATCAGGAATGCGTCCTCCAGATATGTCAGATAGGCATGTAGTGTGTCTTTGGCCACGGGGATCCCCTGAGAACGCAGATCGCTGTAGAACTTGTTAATGCTGAACGATCCCGCGGCGTTCCCCAGGAGGTGACGTACCATCCAGCGGAGTGCAACGGGATGTGAAACACCATACCGCTCTACAACATCGCGCAGCAAGGCGGTGTCCACATAGCCGCGAAGAAGCTCAAACCTGTCACGCATAGCAACTCCTATCGCCTCAGGAAAGCCGCCGCCTGAAAGATAGTCCCCCATATCCTTCTCAATTGCAGACCGCGCTGCCTTGGGCAGAAGATCAAGCCCCTTCCGAGGCTCCCTGCCATGGTGCCTGAGGTATTCGCGAAAGCTGAAGGGATGAACAAGGGCCTCCATGGCCCGCCCGCGCATGCTCGTGGCAACTTCGCGGGAAAGAAGACGCGCTGAGGACCCCGAGAGGAAGAGCTCTATCTGCTCTGTATCCAAAAGGCGACGTGTAAAGGCCTCCCAGCCACGCACGACCTGGATCTCATCGAGAAAGAAGACAGCCCGGCGCTGCTCCCTCCACTCAGGTTGGACGCGGTAGTACTCCTCCACGACCAGGTGGAGATGAGCGGCGGTCATGTCAGCCAGACGCTCATCCTCAAAACTGAAGTAGAGCAGCCCCTCTCTGCCTGCGCCCTGAGCGAGTCGATCAGCCAGGATCTGCCACAAAAAGGTTGTTTTGCCGGTACGGCGCATGCCAATGACCGCTACAGCTTTGCCCTTTACTCCCGGCAACCGTACATCCCGGCGGGTAAACGTCGGCACAGAAGCCGCCAGAGAGTCTACAATCTTCCGTCGAATGATTTGGCGCAACTGTCCTTCCATGTCGGATAATATATCATATTATTGTCATTCTGACAAGGACATATGGAAGCTCAGCCAGAGGGAGGGATAAACGATGCCTGGGGTTGCAATGGCGGTGACTGGCATACTTGGAGAGAGCTCAAAACCATGCGGGCACCGGTAGTGCCCGAAACCCCGTGCTCCTGTCCATATTTCATATTATACTTTAGAGTATTATACTCACGAGTATACATAAGAGCTCCCTTCAAACATCCAATCACCGTACAGGCCCAAAACGCCCCGCACCTGCTGCTTAGAAACGGTATCTGAGCGTTGCGAAAAGCTGAAACTATTGCGGAGTACAGGAAGGCTGGGAATTCATATAAGAGCCTTAAGCGGCTGAATTTTCCCCTTGAACAGCCCTCTCTTCAAGGGATGTCCCTATTTTGACTGGAATAAACAGCTCCACCAAGGTAGTATAATTATACTTATTTTCAATAAGAATTCTGCGCTTGGGGCTATTGGTACGCCCATTGCAGTAGAAGCTATGAGAGCCCAAAGTAACGTACTAATCAGATAATGGAGCCATTATATGTCAAAAATAGATTGGAACATCGGTCGTAAAGGCCGTGCCTGGAAAGCCGGTGAAGCCATACAGCGCTATGAATTGACGCCAGATAAAATAGAGATGATCGAAGGGAAACTGTTTTGGAGTGAGGAGGCTCGCCTTATCATGCTTGGTCTATTGTTGGAAAATATAGGCATTGATGAAGCAATTCGATTGGGTGATCCAATTATTTGGCGGGAGGCAATTTCACAACTTGAAGGGTAGCGACCAGAAGGCACGGCTGGGAGTTCAGAACAGTCTTCAACAGCTTAATCCTCTCTTGGCTTGCGCCAAAACGGGAGTGTGCCTCTAACTGTGCAAGCTGGTAAACTCAACGGAAACACAGAAGGCAGAGAGATGGAGAAGCAGAGGAAGGCACCGACGCCGACAGATAGTAAGAGCAGGAATCAAGAGTATGTTGCAACAGGCCCTTCAGGAGGCACTTGAGGGGAGATAGAGGACTTTTTGAGATATCCCCGGACCGGATGATAACAACCGGAATGGTTATGGCGAAAAGAGGGGCCGCACCGATATGGGAGAAAAGGATCTCCGGGTTCCCGCACGACCGTGAGAGAGAGTTTGAGGCACAGCCGGTCAGGAACCTGCAGACGGTGCTGGACGACCTGGAGGAACAAGCTCATAGTCTTGTACGCCAAAGGGGTGACCACGAGGGACATTCAGGAGATCCTCGTGGCTACGTAATAACCATGCTCTTCCACCTTATTCCTGCCGACCAATGGTTCTATCTTTGGGATTCATCACCCTTCTCTGCAAGGAGAATAAATCCAAGTACAAAAAGGACTATCACGAAAATACCTAATGCTATGCCAGCTTCCCATGTGAGTTTCCCCCACAAACCTAATGCAAACCCAACTACGGCGAACCATTTAGCCCAATCAAGCGCGATCTTCCCGAACAGGGTCCTTCTATCATCGGCCATTCGATTTTCTCCTTTTAATATCTATTTCGGATAGGAATCTTTCTTGAAAAGGCATTACTACAGGTTATTACAGATATTAAAAAATGGGTTCTTCCGTAGAATTTGTGGGAATGAAAAGGAGCTGACGGAGGAATAAAACAGAGCATCCCGCCTTCAAGGCTGTCATAATGGAATTCTACCAAGAAAACCATCACAGCCGAGGAGGGCAGGATG
>JBAZFD010000127.1:0-6124 GCA_041653575.1 Thermodesulfovibrionales bacterium | reverse complement strand
CCCTGTTTACAGCCTGAAGATCCCCTGGGACAAAAGCAGGCTGCAAGACACATACGAGGCAGTGCAAAAAGAGGTGACCCGCAATGCTTCCCTTTGACAAAACTGGGCTGTCATACACAAAGAAATGCGTCTTTGCCTGCGGGCACTGTATTGCTGAATCTTCCCCCCTCACAGAGGGGAAGATGAGCTTCGACGAAGCTAAGGGATATATCAAATCAATAGCCAAAGTAGCCAAGCTGGTTTCTTTTACGGGTGGTGAAGCCCTTATCTACTATGACGAAATCATCAAGCTTGTGGGGCTGGCAAAAGATCTTGGCCTTGAGGTTGGAATTGTCACGTCAAGCGGATGGGTCTATGATGATCTGAGTAACTGTGAAAAAATTATCGGCCTTGCAGAGGCAGGACTATCGCGCCTTGTTCTTAGCTGGGATCAGTACCACGAGCAGTTTTCAGGCATTGAAAAGCCTCTCGCCCTCGCCAGGGCTGCCCGTGATCTGGGAGTTGATGTAAGAATCCGCACTGTTGCAGCCGCATCCGGCTCAGACAGGGCCATGATGTACTACGAAAAATTCAAGGAAATAGCCTCAGAGCATGAGATCATGAATCTGCTGAAACTTGGAAGGGCAGCCGGATTGCCTGACGACAGCTTTTGCTGGACTGAGACTCTGCCCAGAGGATACTGTTCATCTGTAGGATCCCCGGTAGTTGATGTTGACGGGACGGTATACGCCTGCTGCGGCCCTTCCTTCTACAGCTCAAAGAAATCCCCCCTTGTCCTGGGAAATGCCAAAGAGGAGCCGCTTGAAAACATTCTAAACAGGGCGAAGAAGGATCCCGTCTTGTACGCCATTCATGTGATCGGTCCTTATGGACTGCACCAGTTGCTTGAACATCACCCCGAATTCCAAAATTTCAAGAAAAGAGCTCGTTACACAGGAACGTGCGAGCTATGTCTGGACATAACGAACACCCCTGACTGGACCGAGCCCCTCAGGGAAAGGTTAAAAGACAGGAAGACAATGCTCGTCTTGCAGGCGATCGGGCTTCAGAAAAAGACCGAGAAAAAGAAACAACTTCCCTGATGCCTGAGACTCAGAAGGATATAAAAATCCTCACTCATTTCAGCCCTGAGCAGCAGATGCTCATATCAACACTGCATGAACAGGGAGAGGATACCGTAAAAGCCCTGATCCTCAAAGGGCTGGATTGGAACTATATCCTCAATACCGCCAATGAGCATGGGATCATCCCCCTCTTGTACTCCAAGCTGAAAAGCCTCAGCATCGGCAATATTCCCCTGAATGAGCTAAAAACACTTTATCTCCGCAACCTGCAAAAAAACATGGCCATGACAAAGGCGATCCTGGAAACAACCGAGGCCCTTGAGACTCATGGCATCCGGGCAGTCCCTTTCAAGGGGCCGGTCCTGTCCCAGCAGCTCTATCATGATATCGGGCTGAGGCAGTCTGCAGATATTGATCTGCTTATCTTTAAGGAACATTACAATAAAGCAAAAGAGATCCTCCTTGCACGAGGGTATGAGCCTCAGTTCAAGCTCAACAGGAGACAGGAGTTCGAGTTCCTGAGATACCGGTACGAAATGCCCTTCATCCATAAGGCAACGGGGCTGAACATTGAACTGCATTGGAATATTGCTCAGAGTTTTTTCCACTTCGACCTCTACAGGAGCGGCTTATGGGAAAGGCTCCAGCCGACAGCCTTTGCAGGAAAGACGGTTTTTTCCTTCTCTACTGAAGACATGCTGCTCTATCTCTGCTTTCACGGATCAAAACATGGCTGGGAGAGACTGTCATGGATCTATGATATCATGAAGATCATAAAAACCTGGCCTCTGGACTGGCAGTATCTCCTCAGGAAGTCCGATGAGCTTGACAGCAGAAAACACCTCTTATTAGGGCTTCATTTAGCCGCTCTTTTATGGGAAGCAGAGATTCCTTCTTCAGCGTCTGAAAAAATAGAAGAAGATCCCCAGCTCTCTGCTCTGGCCCTTTATGTGCTGGACGGTCTTTTTAGGGAAGGCCCAAAGCGTTCAGCGGTGTCGAATACCATAGAGTACAGATTAAGGCTCCTGAAAAAGAACAAACACAAGCTGAACCATTTACTTCATAAACTCTTTGTGCCGAGACTGCCTGATTGGGAAACGATTTCACTACCTGACCGGCTTTATTTCCTTTACTATTTCATCCGCCCTCTGAGATTACTGCTGCTCAACACAACAGGGCTTTCGAAAAAAAAAGACGATTGAGCTCAAAGGCGGAACAGAATACTATGGCAGAGGAAGAAGATTTAAGCTGACGGATAGTCTCACGAGCAGTCCGTTTTGGACATCGGTACCGCACGGGATGGTATAATCCCCGATGTTCGACATCCTGAAAATCTCCCTTGTCCTCATCGCCATACTCATCTTCACCAGGCTGAAGTGGAACATCGGGTATGTGCTGCTCATCGCCTCAGGGCTTCTTTTCATCCTCTATCTCATGCCGCCTGAGAGCATTCTGTCAACCCTTACCAAAACGGTGACAGATTCCACCACCATAAAGCTCTTTTTCTCACTTACCCTCATCAGGGTGCTGGAACTGGTGCTCAGGGAGAAGGATGTGCTGAAACGGATGACTGAGGCAACGCGGGATCTTCTGAGGAGGAAAAAGGCGGAGATTGTCTCAATGCCCATGCTCATTGGAATGCTTCCATCCCTGGGCGGGGCCTACTTCTCAGCGCCCATGGTGGAGGAGGCAACGCAGGGGCTCAGGATGGCAACTGAAGAAAAGGGATTCATCAACTAGTGGTTCAGGCATCCCTGGGAATTCATCCTCCCCCTCTACCCCGGCATCCTCCTTGCCTCAGCAGTCACAAGGCTCGATATCAGGAGTCTCATCCTTGCAAACTCAGTCTTTGCCGCTCTCATTGTCATCACCGGCTTTCTCTTCAGTATGAAAAGGATACCGGGCAAGGGTCCAGGGGCCGGGGTCCAAGGGCCGGAGGAAACATTTAACACCTCGCACCTCACGCCCCACGCCGCGCCAGCAAGGGACTACAGGATGATGATGAGTTTTCTTCCTCTGACGCTTATCCTTGTTCTGGTGATGGTTCTTCATATAGAGCTTCAGTACGCGCTGGCGCTGACGCTGGCTGTTCTCTTTCTCTACTACAGGTTCAACGCAAGGGAGATCCGGCGGGCGCTGCGGTATGGGTTTACGCGGGATGTGATCGTCCTCATCTTCGGGATCATGCTCTTCAAATTCAGCCTTGAGGACTCAGGGGCGGTGCAACAGATCAGCCGGTACTTCACGGAGCAGGGGATTCCCCTCCTCCCGGTGCTTATTATCCTTCCCTTCACGACCGGCATCCTCACGGGCATTACCGTTGGGTTTGTGGGGAGCGCCTTTCCCCTGATCATCAGCCTCGCCGGGGGGGCGCACCTGAACGAGATAGCCCTCGCCTTTGCAGCAGGATTTACGGGGGTTCTCCTCTCTCCTGTCCACCTCTGCCTTGTCCTCACCAGGGAGTACTTCAAGGCTGATGTCTGGGGTATTTACCGGAAGACCATCCCCGGCTGCGCAATCATCCTTGCGGCTGCGCTTGCGGAGTATTTTATCCTCTGATCAGGGCATTCCTATGCCATCTATGAGAGCGCCGCATTTCCCGCACCGGGAGTCCTTCATCCCGATTCTTGTGAGGGAGAAACCAAACCTCTCGATAAGGAGCTCCCTGCATGAAGGGCAATAGGTGTTCTCCCCTCCTTCACCGGGCACATTCCCCTCATAGACGTATTTGAGACCCGCCTTCAGGCCTGTCTCCCTCGCCCTTCTGAGGGTTGATACAGGGGTCCTCGGCTGGTCCATGATCTTATAGGTGGGATAAAACTGGGTGACATGCCAGGGGATGGCCCTGTCAACAGATGCGATATACTCCACCGCCCATTGCAGGAACTTCTCTGAGTCATTGTAATGGGGAATGATGAGGGTAGTCACCTCCACCCAAACCCCGAGCTCTTTCATGAACCTGATGGTGTCGAGGACAGGCTGGAGCCTCGCCCCGCAGACTTTCCTGTAGAATTCGTCATCACCCTTCAGGTCTATGTTGTTGGCATCCAGATAGGGGGCTATCAGCCTCGTGGCCTCAGGGGTTGTATACCCGTTGCTTACAAAGACATTCTTTAAGCCCCTTTCGCGGGCGAGCCTGGCGCAGTCATAGGCAAACTCAAAAAATATGGTGGGCTCTGTGTAGGTGTATGCGATGCTCCGGCAGCCCGAAGCAAGGGCTTCATCCACCACATCCTCAGGAGTCATCTCCTGGCCGGGAATGTCCGGATACTCCCTGGGGTACTGGGATATCTCGGAATTCTGGCAGTGATGGCACCTGAAATTGCATCCCACAGTGGAAATGGAATAGGACCTGGAGCCGGGATGGAAATGAAAGAGAGGTTTTTTCTCTATGGGATCAATATGGCGGGCAATGACCTTGCCGTATACGAGACTGTAAAGGGTTCCGTCCCTGTTTTCCCGCACAGCGCATATCCCCCGCTTCCCCGGAGATATGATGCAATAATGGCTGCACAGGTGACACCGCACCTTGCCGCCATTCCCCTTCTCATAGAGCAGGGCCTCCCTCATTTCGTTTTGGTCTTGCCTCCAGCGGTCTTTTTTGCCTTGACAGCAGCCTTCTTCTCCTCCGGCTTCGGTTCTGCCTTCTCTTTCTGCTTTACCGGTTCTGCCGCCTTTTTTGCAGGCTTTCTTTTCGGTGCAGCCTTCTCCTGCTCAGGAACCGGCCACGGCTCCAGAGGGAGCTCCTCCATCGTCGTCTCCTCGACTGCTGCCGGATCCTGGGCAGGAACAGGCTCACTGCCCCCAGCCAGGGCCTCTGTCTCAAGCTCCTCCTCCAGTGCCTCGGCTGCTGCAACCGCCGTTACTGCTGCGAAAGGTTCTGTTGCCTGCTGCTCTTCAGCGCACATGGCCATGACGATCCTCTCAGCCTCAAGCCAGTTCTCCATGTCGCGACCTTCAATCCTGCCGTTCCTCTCGTAGATCTCGTAGGCAAGCCTTGTGATCTCCTGTGCAAAATCATCATAAATACCCATTAATTCATTACCTCCGTCAGAAGAAATATCAGTACAAGCATATCCCGATTCCCTCAATATTGCAACCCTGCAAACCTTTCCGCAGGTCTGTCTGACGAAAAAAGAGCATACAAAAAAGGGTTCCCACCGGTCAGGAAAGAAGGAACCCTTTTTTGCATGTGGTGAATCAGAAAGACTATGAAACGAAATCCACCTTCACCAGGTGGGTGGAGCAGGAGATGCAAGGGTCGTAGGACCTGACGAGCATCTCAAGGCCGAGGGTGACCTCCTCCGAGGGTTTGTGCATGATCTCAGGCACAAGCTTGCGCATGTCGTGCTCTATGTTGTTGAGGTTCTGGTTCGTGGGGATGATGCAGTTGGCGTTCACGATCCTTCCGCTGTCGTCTATCTCATAGTCGTGGAAAAGGATACCTCTCGGCACTTCAACTGCGCCCACACCCCTTCCGGCCCTGACAGGGATCACGCCCTTCTCGTTGAGACCCACCAGGATCTGTTCGCTCAGGTCAACGCCCTTGTTCTTCAACCCTTCAACGATGGCGATGGAGTCCTCAAGGCAGTGGACAGACTCCACGAGTTGGGCCACGGTATTGAGGAAGGGGTTTATGCAGGGCGCAGCCAGCCCGACTGTCCCGGCTGCTTCCTGTGCCTTGGGATGGAGCTTTGCCGAGTTCAGGTTGAACCTGGCCAGGGCGCCTACGGCGTAAGAATCGCGGCTCATCTTTGTGTGCTTCGCCGAGGAGTGAGGGACAATATACTCGTTCACAACAGACCGGTAGTCGCTCTTGTCCTTCCTCACGCCGTCAGAGGAGCCGATATCTCCCATAAGGAGGGGATATTCATCGCCGTCGCTCACGAGACCGACGTACTCAGTCTCCCTCTCAAACTCCGGGAACTTCAGGGCTGTGAGGAGCTCCACGGTTGCCTCCATGTCCGGCCTCATGCCGTAAAGGAGATCAAGCATGGCATCCAGCTCCTTTTCCCCAGGGAGCTTGGTGAATCCGCCGGCGATGGCTGAAATGGGGTGAA
>JBAZFD010000126.1:0-6127 GCA_041653575.1 Thermodesulfovibrionales bacterium | reverse complement strand
TCCTAAATTGTCACCCTGAGCTTGTCGAAGGGGAATCCAAGTAGTTGATTTGTCTCGATGGTTCGACAAGCTCACCATGACATTTCAACCGCTTTCAGACTTTTTGCGAGTGCATCAATATTGAGCGAACCCTTCAGTTTTCCTGCATGGTCTTGAGTGCTGCATCAAAAAGGCTGTTCAGTTTCTTTGTCTCCTTGCAGAGATTATCCAGGATTGCTGCAAGCTCGGCCTTTCCCTGGGCTGAGGCCTTTCCGGCCCAGTCCCTGTACACCTCGGCATGTTCGTCGTTATGCTCCTTCCAGTGAAGAAGAAGCTTTTCCAGTTTTTCCATTTCCTGCATTGACCCGGCCTCCTTGTGTTTGTGAAAAAGATAGTGTGAGTGTATGTGCTTGTGCGCCATGTCGCCGTGGGAGTGCATATGCTCATGGACGAGGTTCACCCTGAGGAGAAGATCATTGTCCCTCAGGATCTCATCGCTTGAGCCGATCCCTTCAATCCTGTGGGCTTCTGAGAGGACAGCCACCTGGGGGTGGAGCTCGTCCACCAGCGCCAGGTCATGGGTGGATATGACTATGGTCTTCCCTGCGTCGCTGAGCGCCAGGATGAGCTCCATAAGGAAACACTGGGTCCTCGGATCAAGGCCGTTGGTCGGCTCATCCAGGAGGAGGACCTCCGGGTTCATGGTGAGGACCGACCCCAGGGCGACCCTTTTCTTCTCGCCGCCGGAGAGCATGGAGGAAGGCCTTTCCCTGAGCCCCTTGATTTCCAGCATCTCCATTACTTCCTCCGCCCTTTTGACTGCCGCTCCCTCTTCAATCCCGGCATGGAGCGGACCAAAGAGGAGCTCATCCATGACCGTGGGGCAGAAGAGCTGGATGTCCGAGTCCTGAAACACATATCCCACCCGCTGCCTGAAGAATCTCACAAACTCCCTGTCCCGCAGGCTTCTCTCGGAGACCTCCTGACCCCGGAAGAGAACCCTTCCCTGTGACGGGTGAATCAGGCCGTCCATGATCTGCAGGAGCGTTGATTTCCCGCTGCCGTTTGCGCCGATAATGGCGAGCTTTTCCCCTTTCCTGATATCAAGGCTGATGTCAAGGAGGGCCGGGATGTTGCCGTAGTAGCTGTACCTGATCTTGTCGAGTTGTATGATCGGATTTTCCATAACCTCTGTAGTCCCGGATTTCAGATCCAGAGAAAGAGACCTCCTGTAACAAGGAAGAGGCCGCAGAATCCCCAGTCCAGACCGGTCAGCCTTCTCCTCCTGACCAGATGAAACCCGTCGCTGAATCCCCGTGCAGTCATTGCCTTGTATACCTCCTCGCAGCGCATCTGCGTTTTTTTAAAAAGAAGCCCCATCCTCCCTGCAATCCATCTCCTTGCCTCTTTCCCGGTTATCTCACCGGCGAGCCTGCTTTTTTTTGCAAGGTGCATCTCTTCCACAGTCCTTGCAAAGAGGAGGATGTATTTATAGGAGAGGGTGATGACCATGATGAATGTGTTCGGCACCTTCAGCACCCTCAGGGAGGTGATGATCTCGTTGAAGGGTGTTGTATAGAGGACCAGGAGGGATAGGGTGACGGAGTTGAAGACCCTGAGGGAGAGCATGGCAATCCCGGAAACCCCTGTCCTGGTGAAGCCGATCACCTGGGGGATGTGGTATATCAGGAAGTCGGATTCCCCCGGCAGCTCAATGAGCGGGAGGACGATCTCTCCGGGAGTGACCAGGTTGAGCCCTGAAGGAAGGGCAATAAGAAAGCCGAAGAAGAAGGCCAATCCGGCAGCCTTGACATAAATCGCCTTCAGGTCGGTCCTGCATGCTGCGGCAAAGAGCGCCACAGAGACCGCGATCCAGGCCTCGGCCATGACCTCCCTTTTGATGCTTACGATGACGAGGAAGACAATCCATGAGATCACCTTCACCCTCGGATCAAGACGGTGGAGGACTCCCTTTCCCGATGCGGCCTCCCACTGGCGGTAGCCTGCGGTAATCAGGCCTGCCAGCCGCTTTAACCCCCTGTCAAGAAAGGGAAGCTTCAGCCTCCCCTTTCCCGACAGATGAACAACGCCGGTCTCATCATTTCCCTCAAGGAGGAAGGGCGGGATACTATTTGCCATTCCCCTGCCTGAGGAGGCGGCTGATGAGATAAATGACAGAGGCTGCTATTGCTATCCCCACAAGGGCAGAAAGGATGTAGGAAAAGACCTGGACAGAGAGGGACGACTCCCCGCTCCCGAAGTTATAGTCAGGCACAGGCGCTGTCCAGGTTGCAGAGAGCCTTTGCAACCCCTCAGGCACAAAGCCGAGAAGCTCTTTCAGGGTGTCCTTTCCCCATTCACCCCAGGCGTCGCCTGCATGGAAAGCCTCGGGGATGATAATCCCCAGGGGGGAGAGAACCGCCATGACAATGAGACCTGCAACAAGTTTTTTCTGGAATCCTGTCATATCATCCTCCTCATGCATGTGCCTGAGATTCTTTCCTGTCCTGGAATGCATAGACCATCGCAGGCTCGTTTTTCAGGAAATATTTCAGAAGAAGGGCGGTGACCATGCCTTCAATTATACCAAAGAGGAGCAGGTGTTCCAGGGCCATTGCAGGGACCGCTATGGAGAGGGGGTAGGGCGCATAGAGCGGCCTGCCGTCCGCTCCGGCTGCGATCATGGGCTGGATGCCGAACTCAAGGCCTGTGATAATCGCCCCGACTGAGAGGCCTGTATATCCTGCAAGAAAGGCTGCCACAGAGACCCTTCTGCCCTGTGAGGAGCCTCCCTTCGCCAGTTTGAAGACATAGTGCGAGACAAAGGGTATGACCACCGCCATGTTGAAGCAGTTTGCGCCGATGGCAGTCACTCCACCGTCTCCGAATATCATGGCCTGGATGATGAGGACCACAGAGACAGCCAGCACCGCTGTCCATGGCCCGAGGAGGATGGTGATGATTCCTGCGCCTACCGCGTGGCCTGTCGTCCCTCCCGGTATGGGGATATTGAACATCTGGATGAGGAAGGAGAAGGCAGCTGCCATGGCCAGGTAGGGGACCTGTTTTGCCGAGAGCTCTTCCTTTACCTTCTTCAGCGCCAATGACCATGCCGCAAGGGATGCGCCGAAGAGGGGGATATAGGTTTGTGGGCTGAGATATCCGTCAGGTATATGCATATCGTCTCCTAAAATCTCCGCGCAAGGCCGTAGAGAAGGGTTATATCGGTCTCAGGCTTTGTGATGCCGCACTTGAGGCCGAGATCGAGATCCAGGTTTTCGGAGAGCGAGTAGATGAGTCCTGCTATGGCAAAGGCAGGGACACTGTCTGAGCCTTCGTCAGGATTCGTCTCAACTCCCAGATTCCCCACCAGCTTCAGGTCCTTAGCAGCCTCTATCTCTCCTGCCAGGGATGCGTGCCAGATATCTTCCTTTTCACCCACCTTGTTTTCATTCCTCCCATACCCGAGGTTGAAATGGAAGGCCCAGGGACCAGCCTCTTTCGTTGCAATAAAGAAGAGGCTGCAGGTCGCCTTCCCTGTTCCGAACCCCCTGTCCGCATCCCCTGTGGGAATGGTCAAGCCCGGCTTCAGCGCAAGACTGAGCCCGTCCTGCTCCAGGAATCTCCACTTCAGCTCCAGGGAGAGATCTGAGAGCCCTGTCTCATCTCCTGTGAGAACGCCGTTTTCCTTTGTTTCAAACCACTGGTAAGGGATTCCGAGGACGAGATCAGCTGAATCTGAGATTCCGTAAGAGAGAGCTGCGGCAAACTCCCCGACCCTTTCCTTCACCGTCAGACCTGTTTCATGCTCCTTGTCCCAGGAAAATTCTCCGTTGAGTTCGAGCTGGAAGTTCTCTTTGCCCTGTGTCCCTGTGTCGTCGGTGATAAGGGGATGGGCGGCAAAAGCGGTTTGTGAAAGGATGAGGGTCAATAGGAGGGAAAAGATAGTCCTGATGGGCAGAAATTCCTTCATAGTTTCTCCTTGAGAAGAAAATAAAAAGCCACAAAGGCTCATATGACCTTCAGGTCTCAGAAAAGCCTTCATGGCTTGAATTTCCGCTGTCAGGATATCATTCTGCCGCCTCCTTTGTCAATTCAGTGAAAGAAGCGGTGTGATATAATAGCTTCACAGAAATAGCAAACTGTGCAGATTACATACAGAAGAGGAGGGGTTTATGGCAGATGATCATTCTTTTGATATTGTCAGCGAGATAGATATGCAGGAGGTCCTGAACGCCGTAGATCAGTCTGTGCGCGAGATAGGCCAGAGATTCGATTTCAAGGGAAGCAAGAGCTCCCTGGATCTGGACAAGGGGAAGGGGACGATCACCGTGATCTCCGACGACGAGGTGAAGCTGAAGTCGGTCATAGACATCCTCCAGTCAAAGGTGGTGAAGAGGAACATATCCCTCAAGGCCCTCAGCTACGGCAAGGTCGAGGTTGCGGCAAGCAGCACCGTGAGGCAGCTCATCACCCTTCAGCAGGGGGTCCCCACGGAGAAGGCGAAAGAGATCGTGAAGATGATAAAGGATATGAAGATCAAGGTCACTCCCGAGATCCAGAAGGACCAGGTGAGGGTAAAGGGCAAGAAGCTCGATGAGCTACAGACCGTCATCACGGCCCTGAAGGCCAAGGACTTCGGCATCCCCATCCAGTTTTCGAACTACCGGTAGGCTGTTGCCACTGAGAGCCCGCCGACTACGGAGTGGAGATCCTCTCCCTTGCAGAGACGAGAGAGATCGGAACAGCGCTCAAAAGAAGATTTTTTGAAATGATATAATTTCCTTGTAGTTGTACGACCGGTGAGTGCGTCACAGGATTGCTGTATATGATGGAGGAATTATGACAAAGATAATGGTGGAGGATACAGGCGCTGATGAACTCAAAGGCTTGGTGAGGAGCGCCCTTGAGCATGAAATCAAGTTTATTTCCATCGGGATAAGGAAGACTGAGGAGAGCCTCAGAAAGCTTGAGGATATTCATGCTATGCCCAGCGAGCAGTTTTATGCAAAATACTCCTCAGGGGAGTTAGGGGACAGCCTTGATTTCATCAAGTGGGCAGGAGAGGTCGAAATCCTGGAAAAACTCCAGCGAAGCCTCAAAGAGCTTGCAGAGGCTGAAGTTTGTTGATTGAAGATTATTTTGCAAGAATTGAGCACAGTATCAATGACTGCCCTTTTGTTGTGCATTATGAGTGCACGAAAGATAAACGCTCTCTCCATCTCGGGATAATTGAGGGGAGAGTTACCTTCATAGACGATTCAGGGCTGCATTTCATGGAGTTTATAGATGTCAGCAAAGGCATTGAAAAGTTCAAGTACTCCTACCACTATGAGACAAGATCGAATTCTCTTGTCTTCCGGTATGATATGGCCCCTCATTTCAAAGGTGTTGCTACCTTCCCCCATCATAAGCACGAAGGGAATGCAGTGAAAGAATCGATGGCTCCCTCTCTAAGGCATGTTTTGTCTGAGATAGAAGAGATTATTCAGTCCTGTCAATGACAGATATCCGGATACTGTCATTGACACTCAAGCGGACCCTCGACAGGCTCTACAAGGAGTACGACTTCCAGGGGAGGATAGCCCATGACCCCATCGAGTTCCCCCACCGATACCAAAGGCCTGCGGATATTGAGGTCTCAGGCTTCATTGCCTCCTGTCTTGCCTATGGCAGGGTGGACCTCTTCAAGCCTGTTGTCGCAAAGATCCTTGTCGTTATGGGTGAAAGCCCCGCTGATTTCCTCCTCCACTTCAGTCCGAAAAAACAGGCTTCTCTCTTTTCAGGGATCAAGTACCGTTTCAACGAGAATGAGGATATCCTCTGCCTCCTCTATGCGCTCCACAAGGTTCTGAATACACAGGGGAGCATCGAGGCTGCCTTTATGGAACAGTACAGCCCCGACGATCATGATACAGGTAGCGGGTTGAAAGGTCTTGTTGAAACCATGCTGAGGATTGATACAAAACCGGTCTGCGGCAGGAATATCAAAACGCCGGGGTTCCTCCAGTTCATCCCTTCGCCTGTAAAAGGGAGCGGCTGCAAGAGGATGAACCTCTTTCTGAGGTGGATGGTGAGGGACAAAGACATAGACTTCGGCATCTGGAAAGGCATCCCTAAAAACAGGCTTGTCATTCCTCTTGACACC
>JBAZFD010000125.1:0-6159 GCA_041653575.1 Thermodesulfovibrionales bacterium | reverse complement strand
ATTAAATCCCCACAAAAGGAGGGAGCTATGAAGAGATCTGTTCTATTGAGCATTTCCCTTGTGTTCCTCTTCCTCTCTGCCATGGCCGGAGTTTCCTTCGGCGATGATCAGTTAAAGACAGAAGATGCTGCCCCAGCTGAGGTTCAAGGTGTTTACCGTCTCTTCCTCTTCGGGGGGAATTTTCTTAATGACCTGCGGACAGTGGCAATCCTTGCAAAGGAGGAGACCGGCTATACTTTTGAGCCGTATGCCCCTGCCTTCGACTATCGCGTGCTGAAAGAGGTTCCGGCAAAGGATGCCCTCAGGGAGGCTGAGTCCTTTGTCGGTCAGCACCCCTCGTTCTCCAGATCCCAGCTGTCCAGGATTCTCGATCCGAAGGGGCAGGTCATCGGGTACGAGCTGAGGCCTCTTTACCGTCCTTTTGATGTCGGTGTTTCCGATGTCCTGGATGTGACCTATTGGCTCAGTAACGGCAAGGTGGTGGTGAGGGTGCGCCTTATCCCCTCTGTGGAAAGGATGATCGATGGCGGCGGAGGCTTCACCTTTGGACATGCCAGAGACTGATAAGGAAGGCAGGATTGCCAGCCTCATAGGGTTCCTCTCCCGTCCCCTCCAGGGAAAGGCCCAGGCCCTGAGGCTTTCCCTTATCGCATTTTTCTCCAAGGGGCATCTCCTCATCGAGGACCTTCCCGGCCTGGGGAAGACCACCATGGCCATTGGAATTGCCAGGGCCCTGGGCCTCAGCTTCGGCAGGGTCCAGTGCACCAGCGACCTTTTGCCGACTGACATCACCGGCCTCTCGATCTACAACAAGACCACCGGGGAGTTTGAGTTTCACCCCGGTCCCATATTCAACAACATCGTACTGGTGGATGAGATCAACAGGGCAACACCCAAGACCCAGAGTGCCCTCCTCGAGGCAATGGCAGAGGAGCAGGTGACCATCGAGGGGAAGACCTACAGGCTCCCGAAGCCCTTTTTTGTCATAGCCACCCAGAACCCGGTGGAGCATTTCGGGGCCTTTCCCCTCCCTGAGTCGCAGATGGACAGGTTCATCATGAGGATCAGCATCGGGTATCCCTCCCGCGAGTCCGAAATGGATATCCTCAGGGGCGGGAGCAGCAGGGAGGCTGTTATGTCTCTTGCTCCTGTCATGGATACTGAGGAGGTCCTGAGGCTCCAGCAGGAGATCAGGGAGAAGGTCTACATATCGGAGAAGATCCTCAGCTACCTTATGGATCTGGTCCAGGCCACCCGCTCGCACACCTACCTGTCGGCAGGACTTTCCACAAGGGGCTCTCTCGCCCTCACCTATACCGCCAGGACCAATGCATACCTTCACGGGAGGGACTATGTGATTCCCGAGGACATCAAGGAACTCGTGGAATACACCATCCCCCACAGGGTGATGTTCCGTGAAGAGTATGAGAGCCTGGACAGGAAGGAGGTCATCAGATCCCTCGTCGAAGAGATAAAGGTCCCGGTGTAATAAAGATAACCAGGGCGGGATGGATATACATATCCCTCACCCTCATCCTTGGTTTTGCCGCTGTCAACACCGGGAACAACCTCATCTACCTTATTGTTTCAGCCCTCCTGAGCTTCATGGCAATCTCGGGGTTTCTGGGCAGGAGGAACATCTCGCGGGTGGATGTTGTTCTTGCGCCGCCTGCTGAGATCTATGCCAACAGGGAATTCCCGCTGCGGGTGATTGTGAGTAACAGAACAGGAATCTTTCCCGCCTTCCTGATCCGGGTGCAGGCGGCAGACAGGAATATCCTCTTTCCTTTTATAGCGAAGCAGGGAGAGGAGGGGCGGCTGCTCCAGATGACCCTTGCGCTGAGGGGGCTGCATGATATGGGAGCCATATCCGTGAGCTCAGTCTTTCCCTTCAATTTTTTTACCCGTTACAGATTCCTTGAGACAGCCACAGAGGTGGTGGTCTTTCCTGAGCCGAAGAGCTGCGACCTCTCTGTCATGGCTGAGAAGGGGCGGGAATGGCGGGGGGAGAGCGGGAGGGACACCTTGGGGTATGAGGCGGAGATTCTTTCCATCAGGGAGTATATCCAGGGAGATCCCTTCAAGTACATCAACTGGAAGGCCACGGCAAAGACAGGGGAGCTGAAGACAAAGGAGCTTTCCTCCCTCAGTCATCAGCCCGTGATCATCGAGATGGAGAGGGTGGCTATCAGGGATCTGGAGCAGAAGGTATCCTGCGTTACCTATGCGGTCCTGACCCTCCTGAGGAGAGGAATCCCGGTAGGTCTTTCCATTGAGGGAAACAAACATATGCCCGATCTCACCGATGCCCACAGGCTTCGCCTCCTGAAGGAGTTGGCCTTGTATGGTCATCAAAGAGCATGAGCCGGTCCTCCTTATTTATGATCCAACGAAGGAAAGGCATGACAAAGAGGGAGAGTCTCCGCATAGAGGATGTGATAAAGCTTATGACCTACGCCATCGGCAGCGTGGGCTTCCTTGCCATTGTCCGTTACATTGGGATCGCCTATTCCATCCTCTTCGTCCTCCTCTGTCTCCTTTCCCTCTTCCTCGATTTCAGGGGAGGAAGGCGGATACCACGGTGGGGCCTGAATATCACAGCAGTCACGGTTATCCTTCTCTCCCTCTCAAGGATCACCATAGCCGATCCGGTCACCCCCACGGTGGAGGGGCTGGTCATGCTCCTGGCCATAAAGTTCGTAGAGGAGAAGCAGTTCAGGGACTACATGCAGATCTACGGCATCTCCCTCCTCCTGCTTGCAGGATCTTCCCTCTTCTCCATCGACATCTCCTTCTCCCTCTTTTTCCTTGTCCTTATCTTTCTCCTGGCCCTTTCCATCGTTTTTCTCGCCTATTACTCACAGGACCCGGAGATGGTGCTGAAGAAAAAGACCATCATTACCATAGGGAGCAGCTCCCTCATCATCCCCCTCCTTGCCATTCCCACCACCCTTTTCCTCTTCGTTATCCTGCCGCGCACCAACTACCCCCTCTTCGACTTCCTGAACAGGGCCGAACAGGCGAAGACAGGCTTTTCAGAGAGCGTCAGGCTGGGAGATGTCTCGGGCATACAGGAGGACACAACAACCATCTTCCGGGCGCAGATGGCGGAGATTGACGGCGGGGCACTGTACTGGAGGGGGATCGTCATGGATTATTGCGACGGCGTCTCCTGGAGGAGGTCAGGTGAGGTCAGCGCCAGATCCTTCCCCTCCCTTCGGGGGAGACAGATCAGGCAGAGCATTTACCTCGATCCCTATGGGAATCGTTATCTCTTCGGCCTCGACAGGCCTCAGTCCATGGGCATGAGAGGAGTGATCGCCTCCCCAGACCTGACCTTCTCCCTCCCTCGTCCGCCTGACAGGAGGATCAGGTACGATACGGCTTCCATCGTCAGCCCCCGGTCAGTTGAGATTCTTGAAAACGAGGCCCCTTACCTCCAGCTCCCTGAGGTTTCCCCTGAGATCAGAAAGCTGGTCAGGAGCCTTACTGAAGGGAAGGATGCAAGGGCCGCAACCCAGGCTGTTCACCATTACTTCACAGGCGGGGGGTACTCCTATTCCCTCCGGGATCTTCCCCTCTCCCGCCGCCCCCTCGATGATTTCCTCTTCCGGTACAAATACGGCAACTGCGAATACTTCGCCTCCTCCATGGCCTTCATGCTCAGGGTCGCAGCCATACCCTCCCGCCTGGTGGGCGGTTACCGGGGCGGATATTACAATGAAATGGGAGGATACTACATCGTCCCCCAGAGGAACGCCCATGTCTGGGTTGAGGCATATCTTGACGGAGCCTGGGAGAGATGGGACCCGACGCCTGCATCTCCCGACAGGTTCCTGAGGTCCGAGAGGGGCCTCCTTTTCAGGCTCAGGCTCATGATGGACACAATCAACTACTCCTGGAACGCCTTTATCATCAGCTATGACCTGGATAAACAGGTTTCCCTCTTCAAGGGAATGCAGGGCCTCAGGCTGGGATTGTCCCTGAAAAAAGGGGATGTGGTGAGATATCTCTTCACCGTCTTTCTCTTTGCAGTAACCGCCTTCCTCGTCTATGCGCTCCTCACCAGGAAGAGGCCGGAGGAGAGACTCCTGAGCCTTTTTCTGAAAAGGATGGCAAAGCTGGGGTACGAGAGGCTGCCGTCACAGGGGCTGGAGGAGTTTGTTTCAGCTGTTCCAGACGCCCAGGTGAGGGAGAGGGCTGAGAGGTTCGTGGAGGATTTGCAGAGGATCTCTTACAGGGACCGGGCGTTTACCAGGGAGGATATCAGGAGGCTGAAGGGAACTCTCAGGTCTCTCTGATGAAGGCCTTAAAGGTTCCCTGATAGCCCCCCTTTCCCTGCTTCTTCACGCGCGCCGCATCAGACCCGGCAACGAATCAACCCCGTGGCCAGCGACCAGAGCCCATCGCTGCGCCCTGCGAACCAGCGGCGGTGGATCTCCTCCGGATCCAGCTGCTCAATGACGGCAAGTCCGCTCCCGCGCACCAGGGACTCAATCTCCTCCTGGGAGAAACAGCTGATCAGCGGTTCGCCATAGCGCGCTGTGCCTTTCTTGATCGCGGCCCAGGCCTTGGCATCGTCGCCGGTGCGTTGTTGCTCCGGGATGGCGTAGTCGAACACCAGTTCGGAGCCGACAGCCGCATGGCCAGCGACGCCCTTCAGCATCGCGGCGATGGCCTCGCGGCTCAGGTAGTAACTTACCCCCAACCAACTGAAGTAGGTGGGAAGCCCTGGATTGAAGTCGCTGCGTGAAAGGCCGTCAAAGAGCCCCTCATGCTCGAAGTCCACCGGGCAGTAGCGCACCTCCGTGCGCGGAGTGAGCCCGAGCTTCTGCAGCCGGGCCTGCTTGTACGCCTGCGACTCAGGGTGGTCAACCTCATAGACCACAAGGTCCTCCACACCCGCGTGCCGCAGGGCGTAGGAATCCATGCCTGCGCCAATGATGACGTACTGGCGTACCCCGTCTGCAATGGCGACCGCCAGGTTGTCCTCTGCGTAACGACTTCGGCTGACGATCTGGCCGCGGTTTGCCATTAGTGTCAGCTGCTTGGGACCGAGCACGAGTCGTGCAAGAACGCCCCACCGGAGGAAGAACCGCCACGATCCGTTCGTCAACTTCTCTGCGTAGGGATCGGAGAAGACTTGCGGGGCCTCGTAGCGGGTGTGCAAGGCGCGCATGCCAGCGGCATTCTCCGCTGTGCGGCTGTGGCGATCGACCTTCAATGGACCTCCCCCAGGACAAGTGACCTGCGTGAATTGTTGAGTTTCTTCTTACCCGCTCGGACCACGTCCGGGCGGGCGCTACTTTTCGTGCGAAATGGCATCCCGCATCTTGCAGATGAGGCTGCCAAGCGAGACTTTCCTATTAAGGAAAATTATTATAACAGCTTCTGGAGTTGTTTGTTACAGCTGAAGCCACCATACCACGCGGGGTACAATATGGGCTCTGAACCATGCTCCGGATGGAGCTTCCCTGCCCGAAATAAAGACTGATTCAGCGCGGCTTTATTCCGGTCAGAAAAAAAGTGGCAACGGTGTCGCCACTTTCGGCGACTGATTCTTGGCCCTGGGGTCTCCCCGTCAATCAAGAACCCTCCTCTTCATGAGCCTGAAGGGATAGGGCGCAATGACGGCTGCGGCGATGATGAGCCAGGCCATATCACTAAGAACAGGCGAGAGGCTCCCTGTTGCCGAGGCCCTGCAGATGTTCACCAGGTGATAGAGGGGGGAGAAGAAGGCGATTTTTGCAACAAGGGGCGGCAGGGTGTTGAGAGGAAAGAAGATCCCTGAGAAGAGGAACATGGGTGTCATGACGAGGGTGTAGAAGTAGTTGAAGGAGTCTATTCCCGGAACGATGGCCGCGGCCAGGACCGCCAGCTCTGAGAAGAGGAGTCCGCTGATAAAGACAAAGGGGATGGCTGCCAGGATGAGCGGTGACGCCACGAGGCCGAAGACGGATATGACGATGATAATAGTGGTTCCGTAAATAACGCTCTTCGTTCCGCCCCAGATGACCTCCCCTGCCACGAGGCCATCGAGCTGCACAGGAGTTGCCAGGATCGCGTCGAAGGTCTTCTGAAAGGTCATCCTCACATATGTCCCGTAAGTACACTCGTATATGGAGGCGAACATGGCCGAGGAGGCAATGATCCCAGGGG
>JBAZFD010000124.1:4388-6163 GCA_041653575.1 Thermodesulfovibrionales bacterium | reverse complement strand
GCTCCCATTATCGCCACAGTGGGCAATACGCTCTGTCCTGTTGTCGAGCCCGTGCTGAACGTGGTGAAGCCCATCGGCAACTCCCTGTCCATCAGCACCATCCAGCCCCTTCTCAAGCCTGTTGCCAAGGTTGTGGGCAGCGTCCTTGACCTGGTGGTTGAGGACCTGGTTTTCGGTACCGTGAACAACGCCATCAAGGCTGTCAACGAGATCAGCGGCGGCGAGGTGAAGGCCCTTATCCCCATGCCCCTTGATCCTTCAAGGACCTGCGAGGACTGCCACAACAGCAGGGCGAACCTGATCGCGGCAATGGTGGATCCCGCCAACAACGCGAAGTACCCCGGCCTTGCAGGGGATGTCCCCTTTGTGGACAACTTCTATGTTGATCCCGGCTACACTTCACTGCCTGACAGCATGATGTCCAAGGCTGTGAAGCACGCCCTGTGGAACGGCTGCCAGACCTGCCACGGCACAGGGGCCACCTTCGATCCCTTCCCCTCAGACAACTGGGTGCCCAAGTCCAACCCCAACGACGGACCTGATGCAGCCTGGGCCCTCGGGAGCACCAACGACACCAGCAACTCCTGCGGCAAGTGCCATGCTGCCAATGCCGAAGCAGTCAACGGCGGTATCATGGGAACCCACAGAGGCCATCTTGCAGCCTTCAACTACAACGACGTTGAGATCGAGAGCTGTAACCCCAAGGCTGATTATGTCTACGATCCCCTCGGCTCCTGGCAGTACGGCACAAAGGCTGAGGATCTTCCCCTTGACAGAAACGGCAAGAGGGTCCATCCCGGTTACTACCAGTCCAGGGGGTCCTGCTCCACCTGCCACCAGGGCTGCTCTGACTGCCACATGCAGGGCCCCGGCAACAACCCCATCGGTATCCTCGGTACTGTGGATCTTCTGAAGGGCGCACAGGGACCTGAGCTTATCAATGTTGACCAGACCCACGTGACCGTCGGCGTCCGCGTGAAGGCCTTTGAGGCAACCGCCCTGAGAAGAGGCGGCGTGGCCCTGCTTGAGTACAGGAAGGGCTACATCCCCGGCGTATCCAGGGGAACACCCTACACCATCTATGAGGCAGGTATGGATATCACCACCCATAGAATCGTGAAGCCCACCAAGGAAGAGGAGGGCAACACCCTTGCGCCTCTGACCCAGCTTCAGTCTATCGAGATGTGCTGGAGATGTCATTTCAGGACCGGCGCGGAGTACACCGGCAACTGGATCAACGTGGTTCCCAACGTGAACTACGACAAGAACACCCTGGGCCACCTGAAGGCAGGCATGAGCTGCACCGACTGCCACAAGAGGGCTGAGTCCATGGGTTACACCAGCAACGGCTCCAACGGAGCACCCAAGACCATCTCCTACCAGGGAACCTATGACACCCCTGAGAACCCTGCACATCCCGGCGGAAACCCTGTGGGCACCGTGCCTGCATGGTGGGACACTCCCGCTCCGGTGAAGACCACCTGCGGTCTCTGCCACACCAAAGAGGGCGTTGCCCTTGGACCCACGGGCGGACTGAACTGGGGCAACCTGGTGACACCGAAGTACCAGACATCTGCCAAGCTGGTGAAGGGCCTTGCAGTCATGGGCACCCCCGGCAAGCAGACAACCATGAGCCATGCCAACATCAGGTGTGAAGCCTGTCATACCCAGGCAATGCAGAACTGCTGGAACTGCCACCTTGAGCCTGCCGAGGAAGTGACCGGACTTCCCTTCATCGGCACCAACGACATCAATGTCAGCCTTGAGCTTCCCTT
>JBAZFD010000124.1:0-4378 GCA_041653575.1 Thermodesulfovibrionales bacterium | reverse complement strand
GCGGCCCGATCGTGAACGTGAGAGAAGCAGAGGGCGAGCCTGTGCTCGACACCATGGACCCCGAGGCCAACGCGCTGCTGAAGGAAGTTCCCAACCAGAACGAGGCTGCAACCCTCACCCTGGCGCTGACCTTCCCCGGCAGCCCGAACACGGTGAACAAGTCCGTGAAGTTCCTTGCCAGGGACAACCACGGGCTGGTGACCTCAGTGGTCCACTGCCCCGGTCAGGCCCCCGGTCCCCACAACCCCACCAGGTCTCCTCAGCCTACAGCACTGGACGGCGGACTCTTCCCCGTGACTGCCGATTCCCCTGCTCCTTACGGACAGGTCGGAGCAGTCAGCGATGGCCTTGCATCTCCTGAGGGATCATGGTTCATGGAGGCAGGACACAGCATAGCCAGGACCCCGGACGGACCAGGGTACACCGGCTGCCGTAACTGCCATGCAGACACCGTAAGGCTGGGCCGGGAGCCCATCACTTACTACAGGAAGCAGCCCTGGGTCATGAGGTCCATCGGCGTTCCTGAGGCGATCATGCCTGCCAGCCACTTTGCCGCCAACGAGGCAATGGTGAAGAACGGCAGCAACTGGAACTGTAACTGCCATGACAACGGAACCGGACTTGTCCACAACGGTACCTTCGAGGGTCCGTGGCCTGCCCGTAACGTCGTACCCTTTGATGAGTTTGTGTCCGGACCTGTGCATGAGCCCAACGGCGCAGAGATCTACAACACCAACTGCAAGGCCTGTCACTTCGGCACCGTGGACGTAGCCAATGACAAGGTCACCGGCATGACCTTGGGCGGCGTACCGAGTGTGGCCCTGACCTATGATGTTGACAGGGCCAAGATTGACCAGGCCATTACCAGCTTCATGCCGCAGTTCAGCTCTATGACCTCTGCTGAGAGGGATAAGCTCGCAGCAGCCATTCAGCTGTAAGGCCCTGTAGTACAAACCGACAGCATCACAAGGGGGTGGGATTCATGCCCACCCCTTTCCTATTAGGAGGCCTTCATGAAGAATTTGAATGACCACCCGACGGTAAAACGCTATAACGAAAGAAAGGCCTCAACGATACTTCACGCGCCCGACTCGAAACTCAGCGCTGTTCAGTTGCGCCAAATGTGCCTCGAAGCAGGCGTTGATGACGTGGGTTTTGTCGAAATCGCACGTCCGTCATTAGCTGATCAGAAAGAGGACATTCTGAATGTATTCCCCTGGACCAGGACGCTCATCAGTTTTGCTGGACGGCTCAACAGGGAAAACCTGAGAAGTTCTGCACGTTCTATTGCAAGCATCGAACTGCATCAGGTAGAAGCGCGGTTGGCCCACGCTGCCCAGGCATTGGCAGCGGCGCTTGAACGGAAAGGTATTCGTGCTGCAACCCCGGCAGTTGGGTTTCCCATGGAAACTGACCGGTGGGGCGGCAAGATGCATGTCGTATCGCACAAACCCATAGCCGTGGCCGCCGGCCTCGGGAAGATGGGCCTCCACCGCAATGTTATTCATCCGGTGTTCGGGAGTTTTGTATTGCTCAATACAGTGCTTATCGACGCCGAAGTGGACGAGTACAGCAGTCCTCTGGATTATACCCCTTGTCTGGACTGCAAGATCTGTTCAGTGGCCTGTCCCACAGGCGCCATCGGCCCGGATGGGTACTTCAATCCCGTAAACTGCCTTACCCATACCTATCGTGAACTGGTAGGTGGATTCACCGACTGGGTTGAAAAAGTTGCAGACAGCAAGAGCTCAATCGAATACCGGAACAGAATAAGCGATGCCGAAACCGTTTCGTTGTGGCAGAGCCTGGCGTACGGGCCGTGCTACAAATCGGTTTATTGTATAGCAGTTTGTCCCGCAGGCGACGAAGTGATCCCGCAGTATCTTGCGGACAAGAAGAAATTTATCGAGAACGTGGTCAAACCGCTTCAGCAAAAAACTGAGACTGTCTACGTCCTGCCGGGTTCTGACGCAGAGAGTCATGTCCTGAGCAAGTTCCCGCATAAAAAAATCAGGCGTATCGGCAACGGCGTCAGACCTCCGTCTATCGCATCCTTTCTTGCTTCAATGCCCCTGGGATTTCAACGTCACAAGTCCGAAGGGCTGGATGCAACTTATCATTTTTCATTTTTTGGCGACGAGCAAACAACGGCCACTGTCTCGATCCGGAACAAAACAATAGAAGTAACGCCCGGACATAGCGGCACAGCCGACGTTCGGATATCAGCCGACGCGAAGACCTGGCTGCACGTTCTGAATAAGGAGCGTGCGATGATTCCGCAGCTCATCCTGGGCAGGATCAGGGTGAAAGGTCCGATGAAGCTGTTCAAGGCATTCGGCAGATGTTTTGCATAGGGACGGAGAAAAGGAAAGGGGATCTTATATATGAACAACATGCTTCGCGAGGGCACTGAAAAGCAGACGGCTTCCACCGCCTGCTTTTCAGAAAGCTTAATTCTTTAAGCGGAAGAGCTCCCTTTCGAGCATGGGGATCTTCTCCTCCGTAAGGAGCCTCTTGGCACCGATAAACCTCTTCACATAATAGGGAGCGTCCAGCCTGTCTATGGTGACCTTCTTCGCCCTCGATGAGGCGTGGATGAAGAGATTGTTCCCCAGATAAATGCCTACGTGTGAGGGGAAAGAGGCATAGGTCCTGAAAAATACCAGGTCTCCCACGGTGAGCTCCTCCTTCTCTACTTCTTCTCCAACCTTGAACTGTTCACGGGCAGACCTGGGGATATTGAGACCGACGAGGCCGTAGGCCTTCTTCACATAGGCAGAGCAGTCAATGCCGAAGTTGCTGTTGCCGCCGAAGCGGTAGGGGAGGTGGAGCATCTTTTTTGCGAAGAGGATGAGCCTGTCGGGAATGCTCATTTTAGAGAGATCCTCTTTCTCGGTAACAGGCTCAATATCCCTTTCCTCATCCCTGTAGAAGGATGCCAGGGACGGGCCTGCATGCATTACCGTGAGGGGCGCGTCAACGATTACGGTATCGGCCTCTTTCTCCCGGCGGCTGACAATGATCCTCTGTCCCTTAGAAAGAGAGTCTTTTTTGAGGCCGTTCAGCTCTTTGAGAGCGGCTACCTCGGTGCCGAATTTCCTGGCGATTTTTTTGAGGGTATCACCCTTCCTCACCAAATAGTAGGTAACGGCTTCGGGCTGCTCAGATACGGTGTTCTTCTGCGTTTTTTCGGCCTTTACTTCCCCGATCTCCTCTCTCTTCACCAGGAGACGCTGGCCCAGTTTCAGTCTGTCCTTCCTGAGATTATTGAGCTCCTTGAGCTCCTTCTGGGAGATGGAGTATTTTTTTGCTATTTTTTCAAGGGTTTCTTTTTTCCTGACCGTATGGTAGACCCCTTCTGTTGCTTTCTCCTTTTCTGCCTTTACTGAAGGAGCTTCCTTTTTTTCAGTCTTTCCGGCTTTTTCCCCGGTTTTTTCCTTTCCTGGGATAAGCAGTTTTGCGCCTGGCTTTATCCCGGAAGAGCTGAGACGGTTTTTCTCTTTCAGCGAGGAGACAGAGACATCGAACTTGTCAGCTATTTCATAGAGAGAGTCACCTTTTTTTACGGTATACGTCTTTGCGGCATGGGCAGGGGATCCAAAAGACAGGGCAAGAATGACAAAAAAAGTTAAAAAATAAGCCACTTCTTTTTCCTCCTCCTCATTTATTCTCCCCAGGGTCACGGTCCCCGGAGTGGACACCTCAGGCAGCCTCATCCTTCAGAAAACTGTTGATGGGAGGGAGCTCGCTCAGGCTCTTGAGGCCGAAATACTGTAGAAACTCAATGGTGGTTCCATAGAGGAACGGCCTGCCCGGTGTCTCTTTTTTTCCAACTATTTTGATGAGCCTCTTATCAAGGAGACTTTTTACTGCGCCGTCGGAGTTTACGCCCCGCAGCTGATCGACTTCTATCTTTGTTATAGGCTGTTTGTAGGCGATTATCGCCAGGGTTTCTATTGCAGGCTGGGAGAGCTTCCCTGTTTGATGGATATTCTTGAACCTCTTGATCCATGCCCCTGTGTCGGGGCTGGTGACCATCTGGTACCCTTCGGCTATCTCGGCAATGATGATCCCAGAGTTCCTGTCCCTGTAGTCCGCAATCAGCCCGGACATCAGGCTCTTGATCTCGGCCAGGGGTATATCTGTCGCCTTGTTGAGGCTGGCGACGGTCACTATATCCCCTGCAACAAAAAGGATGGCCTCCAGGGCTGCCTTTCTTTGGGTCTCTTCCACCATTGGCATGGAGTATAACAGAACTTGTCTTGAAAATAAAAGGCGGTTCTTATATTATGTAATCAACTCACAAAGGAGGTCACATGAAGAGATTTGTCCTGTCCTTTTTTCTCGCGTCCATCTTCCTCTATGCCCCTGGGGCCTT
>JBAZFD010000123.1:0-6193 GCA_041653575.1 Thermodesulfovibrionales bacterium | reverse complement strand
AGCGCAACATCCATCTCAAGGCAGGTCTTATCCAGGCCTGTTATCACGCCCTTTCCCATAAGCCCATTTTCCATGCCCACCACGAGGCTGTCACCCGCCTTTGCCTTCAGGATATCCTGTGCGTGCCTGAGCCGCCGGTCCGTGAGCCTGACCCTGTCCGGTGCAATGAAGTCCTTCTCTGTGAGGAGTATGAGGTTCATGATCTGGTATTATAAACCGAAAAAAGACAGAAGGGAGGGCAGTCATTCGCTGAGGAGCTCGCTTTTCTGTCGGTGTAAGCTTGTTCCGCTACAGCCGCAAAACTCGCCCTTCGCGCTCAAACAGTTGCGGTTGTGAACGCTTCACTTCACTAACACCGACAACGAAAAGGGAGCCAAATCGTTCATGACTGCCCTCTCTTCTGTAGCTAAAGGATAATTCGGTTATGATCAATGTTGTTCTCTATCAGCCTGAAATACCGCCCAACACCGGGAACGTCAGCCGGCAGTGCGTGGGCATGAACGCCCATCTGCACCTTGTTGGGCCGATCCGTTTTGACCTGAGCAAGGGGGCGGCAAAGAGGGCGGGGCTGGATTACTGGGAACACCTCAGGCTCACGGTGCATGATAGCCCTACCCTGTTCCTCCAATGGCTTGGCGACCGTGAGCCCTGGCTCATCACCCGCCACGGAAGGCTGAGGTACGACAGTCCAGGCTACTGGGACGAGGATATCCTCATCTTCGGATCAGAGACCAGGGGGCTCCCCCAGGAATGGCTGGAACAGTGGAGGGAGCGGACAGTGTATCTCCCCATGCTGGGGCAGATCAGGAGTTACAACCTCTCCAACACCGTGGCTGTTGTCCTGTCACAGGCAAGCCTCACGGCAGGGATATTTGATGCATCGGGGCTTACCTCTTCTTGTCCATGAACTCCCTGATCTTTTTCTCCTCCCAGTCCTTCCCCAGGAACCTGGAGCCGCCGAAGACCGACACCGCATGTGCAATAATGCCGATGCCCCATCCAAGGAGCGGCCAGTAGAACCAGAGTTCCTCAGGAGCGGTAACGAGATTGATGCCAATCAGAAATGCATTGATGAGCAGGTACATGGCGAGGTGCCGATAGAAACCCTTCAGCTCCAGCACATGCCTTCTCGCCTGATCATACCGGGCCTGTTCATCCATAGATGTCTCCCCCCCTGTTTTTCAGGGGAACCCCGTCACCCAGGCTGGAAATACAACTCTTCCATGACCGTCTCAGATCTTAATGACGGCCCCAGTCATCACGGTCTCTTCTGTCTCTGCCATCGTGCCTCATGTCGTTGTCGTCATGATCCCGCCTGTCCCGGTCATAATATCCGTCCCGATCGCGGTCATGGTGGTCACGCCAGTGATGACAACCGAAAACCGGAACAAGCAAGCTCACGACTAAAATCAAAGCAACTCTCCGTACCATGGCATCCTCCTTTTACAGCAGTCTTTAGAAAAGTCTATCACTTTTCGAGGGAAATGCAACAAAGGATCGCCCTTGAGCAACTGAAAAACCGTTGACAGAAGGAGGCTGGTGAAGGGATTGGGAGGAGCAGGCGACGAGGCGCTGAAGAAGGTAGAGGTCGTCATCAAAGAAAGACTGCTGTAAGAATTAAAGCCATAATCTTTTTCATTGTACTAAACACCTCCTTCCATTGTTTATTTTTCAAATACTATCACATATCTATCTACATAACAACCTTGCAGGTCGAAACCCAGATCCACCATCCAAATTTTTAAGTCATTGAAGGTCTAACGTAAAAGCCGATGGATCGCGTTTTGCTCCTTGTATGCAGTATGAGTCCTGTCGGCTCTGAAAAAACTATATCACCCTATCCCCGCTTCGTCAACAGCATAAAGTTTTGCTGTGGCTGGTAAAGTGAGCGGAAGGAATAGGCGACGATGCGGCAAGAAGATAAAGGGTGTCATCAAAGGTGATGATGGTGGACTGAAACCGGCTCTTTGAGGAAGCTAAGAGTTGTCCTTAATACAAATGTTTTGTATGCAGGGCTTTATTCATCTGAAGGGGCGTTTTGCCGAATTTTAGAGGCAGAGGAAATATCATGAGTGCTTTAAGCCTGCGCTTGCCTGAATCAATTCATCGGCACATAAAAGAGATCGCCAAAAAAGAAGGGGTCTCGATTAATCAATTTATTTCGTCGGCGGTATCAGAAAAAATATCAGCCTTGATGACTGAAGATTATCTGATGACCAGGGCAAAAAAAGCAAAAAAAGAGTCTTTCAGGAAAATACTGGACAAGGTCCCCAGCCGCAAGCCGGTAGAGGGTGACGAATTGTAAAATGGGGCAAACCAACCCGGCGTGCAAGCAAGGAAAGGGAATCATGGCGGTTGTCCCTTCCCCGTCGCCTTTTTCTCTTTTTACATTTAATTCGCATTGTTTTTTCCAATGAAAAATCAGAGAAACAGAGAAAGGCTATACCATCGCCAAGTCGTTTCCTACATACCTGCTTAGTCACCTGCCGATCATCCTATGATAGCCCAAGTCTTGGGTTGCACATGGGGGTTAGTGATCGGGTGTAGACAGAACATATTCAGCCCCTTTGCACCTACACCATCCGTTATCAGAAACGCCCACTCTATTGGTCTTAAAAGGCGATCGAGCGATTACAATATCCCTTTGGGATACAACCGTCCAACCCTTTGAGAGATAATCATTGAGTGGCCCACTTTGTTCCTTACAGAATTTTTGACACTCTTCCAATCTACTTTCCTGCTCGTCATGAAATTGAACAGGTCCGCCACACTCTGCCATGTCAAAAACTTTCACCCGGACTTGCTCAGCCCATAAGGGGGTAACTACTGCTAACGACCACAGAAGCACTGTTGCGGCTATCACACGTTTCATGTCTGGCCTCCTTTTTGGATCCTTCATGTTTGGTCCAATTGCCCTCTCTCTGTGGCTTCTGGTTCGCTCTCAGATTGTTCTTTCTTATTGCTGGTGGACGATTCTTTCATGGTTTTTTTTAATGCATGCTTAGAGGCTTTTGCAATTTTGCGTTTTGCTTCCTCCGCCTTTTCCCCCTCTACGACGTCGCGTTTCAGAATCTCTTGAACCAACACGTCTTTAATTTGATTCTTATCAATTTTGACATCGGGCGAAACTCTGCGAAGTTCACGCCGAATTACGTCCAACACGGAGTCGCTCAAAATCATAGCGCTAATGAAAAACCGGCTCAAGGCTTCTCTCTTGGTGTTATAGTCGCAGAGCATTGACTTCCCTATGCCCTCTTTAGTTAAAAGATAAAGTTTTTCTAAATCGTCTGAGTTTTTTGGTTTAAGATTCAAGAAGTCAATCTCAATAACAAGGTCTTGACCGATAGGCTTGCCAAAAGAAACTTTATAAACCTGCCAAAGCACGCCATTGGTCAACACTACCCACTCTACGCCCTGGTTGGCGGCATAATCAACAGCCTGCCTTATAAAGGATTCCTTTAGCTCTAATCCGATTGCTTTGACTTCAACCAGCATTTGAAGCTTGCCATCAAGTTTGATGGCAAGGTCAGCAAAAGTGCCACGGATAGCGTATTCTGATGTAAGTTCCAAGAACTTGTCGAAGCCAAAAACCTCCGACAATATGTCAGTAATGATCATGACAGTATTAGACTCGTTTACGTCACGGGATTTTGCCGAAGAAAGCACTGGCAGAAATTTTTTCACCCCCGTGGTCAATCTATCTTTGACTTTGCTGGGAATGTCAGCCATGATTATTTCTCCTATCGCGCTACAGGTTTTCTAAAAAACTATATCACCCTATCCCCTCTCCGTCAACATGCCAACATTTCCTCTTAGGGAACGCTGGCGTCAGAACTTCCCTCTCACTCCCTCCGCCAGTTCCTCCGGCAGTGTGAATATCAGCTCGGACTGGAGGAGTTTCTGGAGGAAGTAGTCGTCGTTTCTGTAGTTGGGGTAGAGGTTCTGGCGGGTGATGATTTTGAAGAGGCAGCGGGAGCCATTGTGGCCTGCGGACTCCCTCGTGGAGAAGAGGGTGTAGTTGAAGCTCATCTGGTCGAGGCCTTCATAGAAGGAGAGGACGCGGGAGATGCCTGAGGCGAGGGCTGTGATTTCCTCATTGGAGAGAGAGGCGAAGTCTGCCTTTTCCTCATGGACTGCCAGTACCTCGTTTGTACCCATGGGAGAGAAGGCGGTCAGCCAGTGCCAGTTGCCTGTCTGGGCAATGTACCGCGAACCTCTCCTCTTCTCCTCCTTGATGAGGTCTGCGAAGTAGGAGCTGCCCTTCTCCTCGTGATACCTGTCAACCGCCTCAAGGAGCCTGCTCTGGTAGGAGTAGGGCTCAGGCGTGATGAGCATCTGCATGTGGGGATGGATGAGGCTCGCTCCTGCGGGGAGGAGATAGTTTGCGTTCACCGTTGTGTACTGTGCAGAGACATCCTTTTCGCAGACAGCGCGTAGGAACCCCTGCGCTGCCCTGAAGCCGTTGCCGATGATCTCAGGCGTGAACTCCGAGAGCTTCAGGAAGTGGGCCTTGCTCATGGCGATGACGGGGTGATACTTCCCAACGGAGAAGAGGTTTGCAAAGAGGACCGCCTCGCCCCTTCTGATCCTCCCTTCGGGAATGAGATCAGGCGGGTACTTGGCGGTCTTTGTCTCCACAGCCTCTGGGCAGAATATGCAGCCCCTGGCTGTTTCCTCTGCAATCTTTCTGATGAGCTCCTGGTCGTTCACGCCGAAGAAGGCGCGCGCCTTGTCTTTGAGAAAAGGGTTGTAGATGCTTGTGTCACCGAGGAGAGGGTCTTTCCTCACCTCCACCTGGTGCTCCTCGACAGCGAAGTTGTTGAAGGGGTTCATGATGGAGAATCTTTCGATGCTGCTCCGGAACTCTATCTTTCCCATGCCGCCTCCTCCATAAAGTTTTTTCGATTGCCGGGGTCAGAACAGCCCCATCTGTGTCTCCTTCTTCTCCTTCTTTATCCTGTCGGGGATGGAGGTTCTGTTGAGGAACTCCCCCGGAATATCCTTCAGAAATGGCGATGGCTGAGGAGTGAGCCTCTGGCCGTGGATGAGCCTGCTCCTGGAGTGGATGAGACAGAGCTCCTCCTTCGCCCTTGTCATGCCCACGTAGAAGAGTCTCCTCTCCTCCTCTTCGTTGCATTCTTTCCCCAAGGTGTAAGGGATGAGGCCGTCCTCGCATCCGGTGATGAAGACCGTTCTGAACTCAAGCCCCTTCGCCGCGTGGAGGGTCATGAGAGTCACCGCATCCACCCTGGGGTTGTAGTCATCAGCGGGACTGAGGAGCTCTGCCTCAGCGATGAACCGGGAGATGTCATTGCCGTAAGAAACGGCGAGGTTCAGCAGAGCGCTGATCCCCTGGCTCTCTCCCTTGCCCAGATCATGCCCGATGACAGCGATGATCTCAGCAGCTGTTTCCCCCTGCACGAGATCACTGATTTTGCTGCGCCTCGCAATGAAACCGGCTATGGATGCTTCTTCACCCACCAGAGATTCCATGGCCTCCCTGAGGGTTAAGCCCTGGGCCTCTGCCAGTTTCGCCGTCTTTGAGAGGGACTGCTCAGGGAGACCCATGATCTGCGCGGTCCTTCTCAGGGAGAGGTCGTCGCCGGGATGGATGATGGACCTCATAACAGAGAGTGTGTCTGCAACCGCGTCCTGCCCTGCCATGCCTCTTCCTCCCAGCACCCGGCAGGGGATGCCCGACTGGCTGAAGGCCTCCTCTATGGCCCTGGCCTGGCTGTGGGTCCTGTAGATGACGGCGAAGTCGGAGAAGGCATAAGAGCCTGAGGCGTGGGAGCATTCCCCTGAGTCAATCACGAAGTGGCTTGTCCCTCCGATCCTCTGCTCTGTCTCCCTGACTATCGCCTCCCCCTCTGCCCTCTCATCAGGAACTGAGATGACGGTAATCCTCGCGCCCTCAGCCCCTGTGGGGACAAGCTCCTTGTCTACCCTCTCCCTGTTGCTCCGGATCATGCTGTCCGATGCCCTGACAATGGTCGCTGTTGAACGGTAGTTCTCCCCGAGCTGGATGGTGCGCGCCCCGGGGAAGTCTGTAGTAAAGCTCAGGAAATTTGTGAGATCAGCGCCCCTGAAGCCGTATATCGCCTGGTCGGCGTCTCCCACGGCGCAGAGGTTTCCCTTCTCTCCTGAAAGGAGCCTGAGGAGCCTGTACTGGCCGGGGTTTATGTCCTGGTAC
>JBAZFD010000122.1:0-6283 GCA_041653575.1 Thermodesulfovibrionales bacterium | reverse complement strand
ATTTAAGAATTCAGGAAAGAAGGAGGGTTGCAATGGCAAAGGCAAAGTTTGAGAGGGGAAAACCCCATGTGAACGTCGGAACGATCGGGCACGTTGACCACGGTAAAACCACGCTCACAGCAGCGATCACAAAGGTTCTGGCAATAAAGGGATATGCGCAGTTCAAGGCATACGATCAGATCGACAACGCCCCTGAAGAGAGGGCGAGGGGAATCACGATCGCCACAGCCCACGTGGAGTACGAGACAGACAACAGGCATTACGCCCATGTTGACTGCCCGGGCCACGCAGACTACGTAAAGAACATGATCACCGGAGCAGCGCAGATGGACGGCGCAATCCTCGTGGTGAGCGCAGCAGACGGACCGATGCCGCAGACCCGTGAGCACATCCTTCTTGCCCGTCAGGTCGGCGTTCCCTACATCGTAGTGTTCATGAACAAGGTGGACATGGTTGACGACCCCGAGCTTCTGGATCTGGTTGAGCTTGAAGTCAGGGAGCTGCTGAGCAAGTACGGCTTCCCCGGCGACGACATCCCTGTAGTGAAGGGAAGCGCGCTGAATGTTGCCGAGTCCACCAGCAACGACTACGACGCACCTGAGTACAAGTGCATCCACGAGCTCATGGACGCCGTTGACAGCTATGTGCCCACACCGGAGAGGCCGATCGACAAGCCCTTCATCATGCCCATAGAGGACGTGTTCACCATCTCAGGACGTGGAACAGTCGTCACCGGCAGGGCCGAAAGGGGAATCCTGAAGGTAGCAGATGAAGTGGAGATCGTCGGAATCCGTGAGACGAGGAAGACCGTAGCCACCGGTATTGAGATGTTCCGGAAGCTGCTGGATGAGGGACGCGCCGGAGACAACATAGGAGTTCTCCTGAGGGGAATAGGCAAGGACGACGTGGAAAGGGGAATGGTTCTGGCGAAGCCCGGAAGCATCAAGCCTCACACAAAGTTCAAGGCAGAGGCATACATCCTGACCAAGGAAGAGGGCGGAAGGCACACCCCGTTCTTCAACGGATACAGGCCTCAGTTCTATTTCAGGACAACGGACGTCACCGGAGTTGTGACCCTTCCCGAGGGAGTGGAGATGGTGATGCCTGGAGATAACATATCAGTGAGCGTTGAACTGATCGCCCCGATAGCAATGGAAAAAGAGTTGAGGTTCGCCATCAGAGAAGGTGGAAGGACCGTCGGAGCGGGAGTTGTGACGGAGATAGTGGAGTAGAAATGAGGGATATAATACTTTTTCAGTGCACAGAGTGCAAGAATAAGAACTATTCGAGCATGAAGAACAAGAAGAATACGACGGAGAAGCTCCAGTTGAATAAATACTGCCGGAGCTGCAGGAAGCATACTGCACACAAAGAGACTAAGTCGTAACGAATACCGGGGGCTCTCTGAGCCCCCGGCTCTGATAGGCCAGTAGCTCTAACGGCAGAGCATCGGACTCCAAATCCGAGGGTTGGGGGTTCAAATCCCTCCTGGCCTGCCAACCTTAGTTTTCCTTGTGTGAAGGGCCATTCAAAGCTCAATGGCTATTGAAGGAGTAACGATGATCGAAAAAGTAAAGGTCTTTTTTGGCGAAGTCAAGGCAGAGACAAAGAAGGTGACGTATCCTGACCGTGAAGAGCTTATCGGCTCCACATGGGTTGTGATCACAACTGTCGTCATAATATCCGCCTTTCTCGGTCTTGTGGACATGGGGCTTGCAAGAGCTGTCAAGGTCCTCGTCGGGTAAGGTCAATGGAAAAGAACTGGTATGTCGTTCATACGTACTCTGGCTTTGAAGAGAAGATCAAGCAGTCTATCGAGGAAAAGGCCAGGCAGCAGGGGCTTGAGGATAAAGTAGGCCGTATACTGATTCCCACCGAAAGGATCATAGAGCTCAAGGGGAAAAAGAAGAAAGAGACAGACAGGAAGTTTTACCCCGGCTATATCCTCGTGGAGATAGTGCTGGATGACGAGACCTGGTATCTGGTGAAGAATGTCCCCCGTGTCACCGGTTTTGTCGGCGGGGCAAAGCCTGTTCCCCTCCCCCTGGAAGAGGTGGATGTTATCCTCCAGCAGATGGAGAGAGGGCCGGTCCCCACAGTGAGGAGCCAGTTCGACAAGGGAGAGAATGTAAAGATCACCGACGGTCCGTTCAGCAGCTTTGTAGGATTCGTGGATGAAGTCGACGCGGATCACGGCAGGCTGAGGGTTATGGTGAGCATATTCGGCAGGCAGACGCCGGTGGAGCTTTCCTTCTCTCAGGTGGAAAAGTCATAAATCGTGACGCGTCAGGCGTAACGGGTAAAGATAAAGGGGAAATCGGTTAGTTACTCATCACGCGTTACGCACAGCGCGTTACGAATTTGGAGGAGATAGATGGCTAAGAAAGAGGTAGTAGCACAGGTAAAGCTTCTGATCCCTGCTGGGAAGGCGAACCCCGCCCCCCCCGTAGGCCCTGCACTGGGTCCCCACGGGATAAATATAATGGGATTCTGCAAGGAGTTCAACGCCCAGACCCAGAGCATGGGAGATACTCTTCTCCCAGTGGTTCTCAGTGTATACAATGACAGGTCTTTTACCTTCATACTGAAGACGCCCCCGGCGTCTGAGCTGATCAAAAAGACCCTCGGTGTTGTGAAGGGCTCCGCTGTGCCCAACAAGGACAAGGTAGGGGCGCTCACCATGGCCCAGGTTGAGGAAATTGCAAAGACAAAACTCCCTGACCTGAACACCACATCCCTTGAGTCTGCCATGAGCATTGTCAAGGGCACGGCCAGGAGCATGGGCGTGGAGATAAGGGATTAAGGAGGAGCGGAGAATGGGTAAGAAACTGGACGCAGTCATTGCGAAGATGGATCTTGAGAAAGAGTATACAGTTGAAGAGGCTGTCTCTCTTCTGAAGGGGAACAGCTTTGCCAAGTTCGACGAGACCGTTGATATGGCCATAAACCTCGGGGTCGATCCGAAAAAGTCCGACCAGATGGTGAGAGGCACCGTGGTTCTTCCCCATGGCACCGGAAAGGCCGTGAGGGTCCTTGTCTTCGCAAAGGGAGAGAAGGAGAAAGAGGCCACAGACGCAGGTGCTGATTTCGTGGGCGCCGAGGATCTGGTGGAGAAGATCCAGCAGGGCTGGCTCGATTTCGACAAGGCCGTTGCCACCCCTGAGCTCATGGGCCTGGTTGGAAAGCTGGGTAAGATTCTGGGTCCCAGGGGCCTCATGCCGAACCCCAAGCTCGGTACCGTGACCTTTGATGTTGCCAAGGCAGTCAAGGAGATCAAGGCCGGTAAGGTCGAGTACAAGGTCGAGAAGGCAGGAATCGTTCATGTTCCTGTAGGAAAGTCCTCTTTTGACATGGAGAAGCTTGTTGAAAACAGCATAGCAGTCCTCAAGTCAGTGGCAAGGGCGAAACCCGCCACCTCAAAGGGCAGGTACATAAAGAAGGTCACCATGTCTTCCACCATGGGACCCGGCGTAAAGCTTGATATCACAAAGCTGAAGGTAGCTTAAGTACGTCACGGACAGGGGGGCGACTCCCTGTCCGTGATTTATTGTTTTTCCGGTTTCTATAGATCAACAGGCATTGCCTGAATAAACATTGTCAGAGACAGTGGGCAGTACGACAACAGTCGTGCTTTAATCGGTTGAGAAACCGGCCTGCCGAGACATGCCGCATGAAAGGTGAGCAGGAGGCGATGGTAGTCTGTATGTCAGTACACACTATTGTCGTCTGCACAGTATGCTTACTCCTCAGTGCCTACTGCCTACCGATTGTCTCTGGGAAAGGAGGAATACCCTGATTACCAAGGCACAGAAATCTGAACAGGTAGCGGAGCTTGCAGAGAAGTTCTCCAAGTCCAAGGCAGTCGTCCTTACCGAGTATAAAGGCCTGACAGTTTCAGAGATCTCAGACTTGAGAAAGATCCTGAAGGAAGTCGGCTCTGAATACAAGGTCGCCAAGAATACCCTCAGCATCGTCGCTTCCAGGGGGACAGCCGCTGAGTCCGCCCACGACATGTTTGTCGGTCCTACGGGCGTAGCTTTTGCATTTGACGACCCCATTGCTACCGCAAAAAAGATCATCGAGTTCGCCCAGAAGAACGACAAGCTCAAGGTCAAGAGCGGAATCATTGACGGAAAGCTCTGTTCTTTTGATGAACTTAAAGCAATCTCACAGCTGCCGCCGAGAGAGGTACTGCTCAGCATGCTCGCAGGAGCATTCCAGGCCCCGGCTTCCAAGCTGGCTGCTGCACTGAACGCCACTGTCGCACAGTTCGCCTATGCGATGGACTCACTGAAAAATACAAAAAGCGAATAGATAATACAAGGAGAAACAAATGGCAATCACAAAAGAAGACGTTTTCAGCTTTATCGACAATATGACAATCCTCGATATGTCCCAGTTCATCAAGGACTTCGAGGAGAGGTATGGCGTAACCGCAGCAGCCCCCGTTGCAATGGCAGCAGCCCCTGCAGCAGCTGCAGCAGCAGTCGAGGAGAAGACCAGCTTTGAGGTGGTCCTTACCTCTGCCGGCGACAAGAAGATCCAGGTCATCAAGGTCGTGAGGGAGCTTACCGGCCTCGGACTGAAAGAGGCAAAGGATCTGGTTGACGGCGCACCCAAGAGCGTCAAGACAGACGTGAGCAAGGAAGAGGCTGAGTCCATCAAGGCAAAGCTTGAGGCTGAAGGCGCAAAGGTCGAGATAAAGTAATTACCCTGTCCCATCGCCAGGGGACGCCGGTCATGGGACCGGCGTCCCGGCAATAATCCCTTACAAGAGAAGGAGAGCCATGGCAAATCTTTTACGAGAAAGGTTGAATTTCGGTAAGGTCAAGTCTGTTATGGATGTTCCTTACCTTGTTGAGTTCCAGAAAATGTCCTTTAACACCTTCCTCCAGAGCGAGACCCCTGGAAGCAGGAGAAAGGACGAGGGGCTCCAGGCTGCCTTCAGCAGCGTTTTTCCGATAACCGACTATAATGATACCGCTTCAATAGAGTTCATATCCTATACCCTGGGAGAGGCAAAGATAACGCCGCGCGAGTGCCTTCTCAAGGGTATGACCTACGCTTCGCCGCTCAAGATAAAGGTCAGGCTCAACATCTGGGAGAAGGATGACAAGGGCAAGAAGATCCTGAAGGAATCGCGGGAGCAGGAGGTCTACATCGGTGAGATGCCGATGATGACCGATACGGGGAGCTTCATCATAAACGGCACGGAGAGGGTCATTGTCAGCCAGCTTCACCGTTCCCCCGGAGTATATTTCTCCCCTGACAAGGGGAAGACACATGCCAGCGGAAGGCTTTTATATACAGCGAGGGTGATCCCTGTGAGGGGGTCATGGCTGGACTTTGAGTTCGATTCAAAGGACATCCTCTATGTGAGGATTGACAGGAGAAAGAAGCTCCCCGCCACGGTGGTTCTGAAGGCCCTGGGGTACTCGAATGAGGACCTCCTGAGGACCTTTTATCCCGTGGAGGAGATCACTATACAGGACAGGGATAACTTCACCAGAGGTGTGACCGAGGTCATCGCAGGCCTCAGGACAACGCAGAACATCATGAGCCTTGACGGCAAGGATGTCATCGTCAAGGAAGGGAGCAAGATATCAAAGGGCGCCCTGAGGAAGATGGATGCCGCCGGGGTGAGGACAATTCCCATATCCAGGGATGAGATCATCGGAAGGGTCAGCCTCACCGATGTCGTTGATCCTGCCACAGGAGAGATTATTCTCGACGGCAACAGGGAGATCACCGAGGAGATATTCTTCAAGATCCTTACCGCCAATATCGAGAACCTGAAGCTCCTCTATATCGATAACGTGAACTATCTGGCCTCCCTCAGGGAGACCCTCCTTACGGACAAGGTGGTCGGCCAGGAGGATGCGCTGAAGGAGATCTACAAGAAGCTGCGTCCCGGTGAGCCTGCAACGGCCCATGCTGCGCGCGAGCTCTTTGAGGGACTCTTCTTCGACCCCAGGAGATATGACCTTTCCCCTGTTGGAAGGCTGAAGATAAACGAGAAGCTGGAGATGGAGACCCCTATAGAGACCAGGGTGCTCACCGACAGGGACATCGTCGAGATCGTGAGATACCTCCTGAACCTCAGGACCGGCAAGGGAGAGGTGGACGACATAGACCATCTCGGGAACAGGAGAATCAGGGGCATCGGTGAGCTCCTGGAGAACCAGTTCAGGATCGGTCTGGTCAGGATGGAGCGGGCTATCAAGGAAAAGATGACCCTCACCGAGTTCGACAACGTGATGCCCCATGACCTGATCAACGCCAA
>JBAZFD010000121.1:0-6300 GCA_041653575.1 Thermodesulfovibrionales bacterium | reverse complement strand
AACACAGAGGGCTGCCAGCACAAAAAGCAGAGCCGTATGCATCGCCATAGGCGTGTAGTTGAGCTTCTCCCGCAATGAGGCATCGATATCATAGACGTACCCGAGGAGGGCAGTGCCGGCAATGATGATGGACACAAAGGCCAGGGCATGTATCACTGTGACAAAACGCTTTCCCTTCCTGTTTAAAAAGAACAGGGCTGCTCCGAGGGTGCTGAAACTGACGGCGGTGTTCACCGCCATCCGGCCCGGAATATCTCCAGGAAGGTCCGTTATGTCCCGGAACAGGAACTCATCTATGCCGAAATCAAGTCCGCTGAGGTGCTCTCCGAGGGAAAGAGCGCCGAGCATCGTCACAATGACAGCAGAGGCCTGCGAAACAGTCCTGCCCCCGGAGTCCCGGCTGTCAGACCGGGCGGCCAGGAGCGCAACGCCTGCCAGGATGAATCCCAGGGCAGTATTCGCCTTCATGGCAGTCAGGCCGGGAAAGATAGTCTTGAATGCCTCCAGACCGAAGGCCCAGCCGAAAAGCACGAAGCCTCCCCCGGCAATAACAATCCAGGGGAGCATTTGCAAAAGGCCTTCAAGCATCCGGTTTTCTTCAGAAGCCTTCATTCCACATCTCCGATATCTTGCAGTGAAAGGCTGGAGGGAAAAACAGTGCCTTTGTCATTGCGCCTCAGAGCGAAGCACTCATCAGGCCTCTCCCTTTTGAAAAGTATAGCCCCAACAAGGGGGGGAAGCAAGAAAAAAAGCGGGGAAATTTTCCTGTTGTTTTGTGATATAAATGAACTATGCCGTGGTTGAGGCGCTGATCTCTTTGCCTGGTTTCGGAGGAGGAGCTATGAAAAAACCGATCGCTGCCGCCCTGTTCTGCCTCGCCTTTCTCGTCGCCGCTGCGCCGCCTGTCCATTCCCAGACCGACCTGGGTGAGGGATTCACCTTTATCTACGGCACACGGGGGCTCCAGATATGCCAGGGCAGGTGGATACCCTCGGCAGATGTTGCCAAGCCCGGCGTCTGCGAGGGGCAGCTCCAGGATGTCGGTATGTTCAATGCCGTTTCAGCCAGGCAGACCGCCGACAGTCTCAATCAGGCTCTCCGCATTCTCAGCGCCATTGACCAGAAGCTGGCTGCCGGCAATGAACAGACCAACATGCTCATTGAGGCTGCAGTCAATACGCAGGCCTCTGTAGATCAGCTCAGGGAGCTCCTCAGCGCGTCGATCACCAGGAAGTTCGAGGCCCTGCCGAAGGATCTGCTGGCAAACGAACAGTTCAGGGAGGCGCTTACACAGCTGAAGGAAGAAATCCTCATTGAGCTGGATGGCCGTTCCCCCCAGAAGCCCTCGCCTCAGACCAGATAGTTTCCTTGAGCCTGCGGACCTTCTGGAGCTTGCGGCCTTGCCTGCCTGACAGGGCTCCTACATACAGGCTGAAAACCACTGCCTGATTTCAGCGATGCCTTTCCTGAAGGGTTCTCCTGCATAGGCGTCATAGTGGCGGCATCCCTCAAGGAGGAGCATTTTCTTGGGCTCCCGGGCACGTTCAAAGAGCATCTGCGATTCAGAGGGAGGGCAGACGCCGTCGTTTTCGGCAGCGATGATAAGAACAGGGCAGCCGACCTCGGCGATGCAGTCCTCGGGATTGTGCTCAAGAATATGCTGCAGGGTGATAAAGGGGATCTTCACATTAAGCTGGGGATTCTGTTGCGTGACCTTTTCAAAGAAGGCCTTCGATTCCTCATCAGTCAGGATCTGACCTGCATTCAGCCGCAACACCTTGTTCTGCGTCACCGCCCGCTCGCGGACTTTTTTGAGCGTTTCCTCAAGCTTCCTCACCGCTTCTGTATCCATATTGCCTGTTACCATCCTGCGTCCGCTGGCAAAGGTGAGCTGGACAGTGATGGCTCTGATCCGCTTGTCTATGGCAGCCACGCGGATGGCATTGGCGCCGCCGAAGGAGGTCCCCCAGAACCCGATCCGTTCAGGGTCAACCTCTCCGAGGGTCTGCATATATGTCACGGCATTGCGGATGTCCGTCATCTGCTCATCAGGAACCAGCCTGCCCCGCTCTCCTTCACTCTCGCCGAAGCCCCGGTAATCAAAGGCCAGGACAGCATAACCGCTCTCCGCCAGCCCTTCGGCATATGCCGGAAGAAGCAGCTCCTTTGTTCCTGAAAAACCGTGGCAGAGTACAACAGCAGGGAGCTTCTCCTGCTTTCCTGCGGGCAAGTACAATTCCCCGGCAATCGGAGTTCCTTCTGAAAAAAAACTGACCTTCCTTTTGTTCATCTGTCAACCTCTGCAAGTGATGTGAATAGCTCCGGGCAAACCGCCGGTTTTGGTTCTTGTGACATTCTCCGGAGGGGTCTGATGTCGCCGCGTCAGGGGCGGCTCAGGCACTCCACGAACCCGTCGCGCTGCCGCTGGTTGCGGCACCATGCACCCATTGAGGTAATGTAGGCGTCGGGACGGAAGGCCTTGACCGTTGCCAGGTACTGCTGGGCTGTGCTCCTGTTGTCTGTCACAGCAATGCTGGGATGGTAACCGTTGCGGTAATAAATCCCTGTCGCCGTGATCCCCCTCCTCGCAGCACGGGTGATTCAGCGCTTTCCTACGGTTCCTCCGTCTATGTTTTCTTCATCTTCCGGGCCGTATACTCAGCCCCAGGCTCATGCACTGCAGGAAATCCGTCCATCCAGGCCAGATCCCTTCCGATAACCAGCTCTTCCATTGTGGCGTGATGCGTGTTGTTCATTGGGATCAGGCGCATCTGAAAGCCGTGGCTGCGGGCCATCTCTTTGACCTCTTCCGCATTGTCATAGGTCATGAGAAAGTCGCCTTTCAATGCCTCACAGATCGCAAACAAACGCTCATGATCGAGTTCGTAGTGCTTGTACAGCCTCTTGCCGGCCTTCTTCCCTCCGGCGGTATAGGGAGGATCTATGAAGAAGATCGCATCATGCCTGTCAGCGAACTCCTGTATAACCTTCAAACCATCGTCGCAACGGAAATCGATCCTGTCAGTGATATGATTCAGATTGAGGAGCCTTTTGGCGATAGTTGCGGGATACCAGCGGGATTTGATCCCCTTCCCGTTCTCCCCATGCTTAAGCAGGCCTGAACCCTCTGCAAGGATTCCTCCATGGAATGTGCGGTTCTTAAGGATCGTCTGAAATGCCTTTTCTCTTTCTGAGGTTGGACGCTTTTGTATTTCAGTTGATACTGATTCCCTGGTCAGATCGAAAGAGACTATCCGGTTGGCAAGCCATTCGGCCTCACCTCCGACAATGGATTCCCAGACCGCTGCAATTTCGTCATCCAGCTCAATCATAACAGCTCTTTGAGCCAGATTCTCGAAGAGAGCGGTGAGGCTGATAATCCCTCCCCCTGCAAAAGGCTCAACGAGGATATCGGGCTTGGGATATATTGAGGAAACCCAGCATCTGAATGTCGGCACAAACCATGTTTTACCGCCGGGGTAGCGAAAAGGGCTCCGCTGCGGAACAGAGGAGACATTCACCGGCTTCGGCAGCCTGATTGGTTCTGCGGTCTCAGGGAACAAGAGGGATTGTCTGCTGGTAGCCATCTCAGAAAGGTCTCTCAATCGTCCTGTTTACCGGAGGGGTCTCAATCTGGTCATCGAGCTTTCCCTGAAGCAGCCTTATGAAATCCTCAACCTTTCCGGGTGATGGCTTGGTAAGCGATAAGAGAGCAGGCTCGAACCCGGTGAAAACCTCATCCACTTTCTTGAGCGAGTACCTGGACGACTCAAGGCCTTTTTCCTGAGTCAGCTCCAGGTCATAAATGAGCCAGGCAATATCCGCATTGGATTTAGAGACCTTTTTCAGCTTGGGCAGTGTGGCAAAAAAACTCCTGTTTAACGCGACGGCGGTTTTCTTCTGCCAGCTGTGAAGAATGCCTCCCTTAAAAAGAAGCTGAGGCACCAGCCTTTTTCTCGATGATGAGAGGTAATCAGGCCGCGGGCAGTTCGGTTCCTTAGACCAATCCATTGAGGCCCGGCCTTTCGGGTCTTTCATGTAATGCTCAAAAGGCTCACGCACGTTTCCGGAAATGTACACCGCCTGTATTTCAAGGGCGCCGAAATCATACACCTTGCCTTTATCGTCATAGGCGACAAGCACTATGTCAATGTTTCCGGCTGATTTCCCCTGAGAGTCATTCAATCGAACCTCTGTTAAAGAGCTCCATGACGCATCTTCCCCGAAAAAGAAAGAGGCGGCGTCATCGGTTATGAGCCAGTCCTCACGAAATCTGACGGGGCAGGTGATGACAGGGCGGTTTTCATGATAAATGCTGCAGACGCCGAGAGGGTCTTTCGCCTTGTCTTTTGTGCAGTTGGGTACTTTATTGTTAAAGGGGCACAGACGATGAGACCGGTACCTGTCGGCTTTCTCTGTGTGATCCGTTGTCAGATGGCCGAATACCTCTGCCAGTGGTTGTCCCGTATTTGCCATGAATGCCATCCTTCAAAGGAAATGATTAAGGCTCAAGTCTGCGAAGATTATAAAAGAATTCAAAAAGGTTTTGCATCCTGGTCGGGGAGAGGCCGACAATTTCAGGACCCTGATTCCCTATTCTATCACCACAATCTGGATATCCATTACATTGGTCCCTGTGGGGCCTGTGATGACGAGGCCGTTGATTTCCCTGAAGAAGCTGTAGGAGTCGTTGTTGCGGAGATATTCCAGGGGATCGAGCCCCCTGGCCTTTGCCGCCTGCATGGTCCCCTTGTCCACAACAGCCCCTGCCGCGTCTGTCGGTCCGTCAGTGCCGTCGGTCCCGGCAGACAGGAGGGTGATGCCCTCTGCTTCACCTATCTCCATGGCAAAGGCCAGGGCAAGCTCCGTATTCCTCCCTCCCTTGCCGTTTCCTGTGACCGTTACGGTAGTCTCCCCCCCGGAGATAATGCAGAGGGGAGGTCCTTCCCCCTTTTCTTTTTTCAGGCGGAGCGCCTGCTGTGCTATTTTTCTCCCTGCCTCACGGGCTTCCCCGGTGACAGGCTCCGGGGTCAGATCGGTGATGAAGCCCATGGACTCAGCCCTGAGCCTCGCCTTTTCCATTGCCTGACTGTTGCTCCCGATGATGAGGTTTTCCACAGCCTGAAATACAGGGCTGTCTCCCTTGGGTGTTTCAGGGATGCGGCCCTCCATGCCCTTGTCCAGGATGCTTACTACCGAGAGCGGCGCCTTTTCAAGGAGATTGAACTTCCTGAGGACATCCCAGGCGTCTTTGTGTCCGGTGGAATCAGGGGCTGTGGGGCCTGAGGCGATGACATCGAGCCTGTTGCCGATAACGTCTGAAAGGATAAGCGAGAGGACCGGCCTGGGGAAGGCAATCTCCGCCAACCTGCCTCCTTTCACGCGGGAGATGTGCTTTCTCACGGTGTTGAGCTCTGTAACGTCCGCCCCGGCCCTGAGGAGTATCGCGGTGATCCTCTGCTTTTCCTGAAGGCTGATTCCCTCCCAGGGCGAGGCAAGGAGACTGGAGCCGCCGCCGGAGATAAGGCAGATGCAGGGGCTGTCAGGCGGGGAGGCCTTGATGGTCCTGATGAGCTCTTCGGTGGCCTTCACGCCCTTGTCATCAGGGATGGGGTGTCCGGCCTCCCTCACCCTGATCCGGCCTATCTTCTCCCGGCCTCCGTGACCGTATTTCGCGATGATGATCCCGCCTGAGATCAGATTACCCGCCAGCTCTTCCACTGCCTGGGCCATGGCGTATGCCGCCTTCCCGAAGCCTGTGACGACGATTTTCTTCCCTTCTCCTGCCCTGACAATCCTTTCTGCCTGAAGCCGCGTCAGTCCGTAAGGGTCTGCCGCCTCCAGGGCTGCTGAGAATATGGCTTGTGCAGCATCTATAGATCTCTGTTTCATAAAGCCTATTATACGCCCGTCAGTCGGGGTGTGCCCATGAAAATCGTCTGGCTGCTGCAACCATCAGGATCTCCGCCCCTTCCCTTCTCAAAAGATGTTTCCCTGGGCTAAACTACCGGCTGAAAGCTGATGACTGATTGCTGACTTTTACGGAGGGATAGTATGAAAAAACTCATTGAGAAGGCGAATATCCTGATAGAGTCCTTGCCCTTTATCAGGAGTTTTTACGGAAAGACCTTTGTCATAAAATACGGCGGGGCTGCTCAGGTGGAGGAGGCCTTTAAGGACTCCTTTGCCCAGGATGTGGTCCTTCTGAACTTCATCGGCATACGCCCGGTGATCATTCACGGCGGAGGCCCAAAAATCAGCGCCACCATGAAGAAGATGGGCAAGGAGCCTGCCTTTATC
>JBAZFD010000120.1:0-6322 GCA_041653575.1 Thermodesulfovibrionales bacterium | reverse complement strand
CTACCGCGACGACCTGGTCATCCTGAACTATGACAACGCCCTGATCATCGAGCCCTCAGGGAGCATGGAGATCCCCGACATCCTGGAGTTCGCCAACTCCCAACTCCTGGAGCTGAGGTACTACGACCATATTACAGGTAGGGAGATGGAATCGATCTACGACGAGGTATCCTCCAAAGGCCCCCTCCCGATCTGGAAGATCAGGAAGTATGAAAAACTGGCCGCCCGCGTCATGAAGACCGTCACTGAGCTCACGGACATCACGGAGAAGATAGACAACTCGCTCAAGGTGACTGAGGATGTGTATTACGCGAAAATCTACATGGCAGCCCTCAGGCTCTTCCGTGTGAAGGAATGGGAGGGAGGGATCAGGAAGAAACTGGACATCGCTTCAAACATCTACGAGATGCTCTACAGGGAAATCGCCACCAAAAGGACCGAGCTCCTGGAAATGGCGATAGTGATCCTCATCATCATAGAGATCTTCATCTTCTTCGGGGAATAGGAAGGAGGCGGCTGACGCTATCAGAACCTTTGAATTGCAACAATGATAACCCTATGCCCAGACGCAATCCTTTCTTCGTTTCTTTGTGCCGCCTGTGTGGATACAGAGATCGCGTCCGGGCATGTTTAATGGTGTTGCAGCAAAGCTTTTGATAGCGTCAGCCGCCTCTTTCCTTCTGAATACAGGGTTACGGCTGAAGCGGCTCTTCCTCTTTGGCGACAGAGGCCAGAAGCTCCGTCCTCTTGATGGCCGACATGAGATACTCCTTGAACTTCTCGGGGAAGAGCCACCTGATGCCCAGCTTCTCGGCCCACTTGATCAGCCCCTGGTCAGCGGTAATGAGAAGGGCGTTGAGCTCCTTGGCAAGAAGGAGGAGGTCCACATCCTCCTTACTGTCTATGATCCCTTCCCTAAGGGCATCGCGGTACTTTGGTCTCATATCCTGGATGATCTCATCAGGCTTCTTCTTGTCTGAGCTGCGCACCGCCTTCTCAGCGATCCTGAGCCCCTTGTTTATCCGCTCCCGCATCTCCTCGACGAGCTCATAGAGGATATACGCCGGGGTGAAGATCTCATGCTTCTTCGGTGGCTTCTGGTGGAGGATCAGGAGGAGGTCCGCCGGAATCCTGTCCCTGTGGACGAAGTTCTGGAGTTCCTCGAACACCGAGGGTGGCATGTAAAACTCCAGGATATGAATCTGGGCCGCCAGGAACAGAAAGGTCTCTAGGGCCTCAGTAGGGTTGCTCCCCAGGCTCAGCCTCACATCAGGGTTCACAAAAAGGCTTGTATCAAGAACCACATTCAGGGTTTTGATCTCAGGCTTCGGCTCTTCTTTTTTTCTTCTCTTAGGCTTTGCAGTTTCCATGAATATCCAGTTCGTATGAATTCCAGTCCCCGCACTGGGGACATCTTCCCGACCACTCGCCGGTCTTCTGTCCGCAAACAGTGCAGCAGTAGGAAACCGGGGGGCGACCTATGCTGCATGCCCTTCTGAACTCGGCCATAGCGCGGGCTGGTTGGTTTCTTTTCATATAGAGATCTCCCCTCAGGCAGGAGAGCTCAGGCGTCGGAGAGAGAGGCTCCACAGAGTCCAGCGCCTCTATGGCGTCGTCCACCATCTCCAGCCTGTAGTAAAGCTTCCCGAGGAGGAAAGGGAGCTCGTTGTCCTGGGGATTCCGGGAGAGGGCGTTCTTGTATGTGCGGATCAGCCTGCCGGGCTCGCCTACGCTGATGAGGAGATCCTCCAGCCTGGCGAGGATGATAACGGAGCCCTTCTGCTCATAGGTCTTTTCCAGGAGGTTTATCGCCTCCTCGGTTTCCCCTTTGCCCACGAGAACCTCTACAAGGCCCAGGCAGGCAGGGATGAAGCCTTCATCAGCCTTCAGCAGGGCGCGGAATCCCTTCTCGGCCTTTTCCAGCTCCCCGGTCTCCAGGGCCGCCCTGGCGTACTCGTACTTGTACCCTGTGAGCCGCTTTTCCTCTCTCTCTTTCTCCCCGTCGCCGTCGGCAAGTTTAATCACCGTCTTCTGGAGGGAAAGGAGGCCGTCCCACTCTTCCTTCTTCTCCAGGAGGGTCCTCTTTCTCATAAGGGCTGTATTGTTCCCTGAATCGCTGTCCAGGACCTCGTCAAGATACTTCAGGGAGTCGTCATACCTCCCCATTTTTTCCATTACCGTGGCCATGGAGAAAATGGCCTGGAGGTTGGCAGGATCAAAATCCCTCACCTTCTTGTAGTGATCAAGGGCTGCCTTGAACTCTCTCCTCTTCAGGGCTATGTCACCCAGCCTCAGGAGGGCATCAATATGGTCAGGGGTCTCCTTCATGATCTCCATCAGCGCAGCCTGGGCCTCTTCGTCCCTGTTGCTGATGATGGCGTTCAGGGCCTTGGCGTAAAAGCCGTGGAGCTTTTCCTCACGCTTCTGCCTCCTCTGATACTGGAGGCTCTCAATCATCTGCTTCGTGTCCCGCACAAAGAAGACCAGGAGGGTCGCCAGCGCTCCGAGGGTTGTGGACAGGAGCATGAGGGCAACCTTCGAGATCTCATACATGCCCCCGAAGGGCATTTTGATGAGCACTGAGTCCTTGTTCTCAAGGGCGAAAAATCCGAGGGCGGTGAGGAAGAGGAGAAAAATAAAAACAGAGAGCTTTCCCATCAGTGGTGGTACCCCGTGTCCTTTATTATCGCAGCTGCCCGGTAGACCTGTTCCAGGAGGATGAGTCTCGCCATCTCGTGGGTAAAGGTCATCCGCGAAAGGGCAATGGTCTCAGCCGCCCGCTCCCGCACCTCTGCCGAGACCCCGAAGGCCCCGCCCATGACAAGGTCAAGAGAATCTCTTTCATCGAGATACCGGGCAAACTCGCGGGAGCTGAATTCCTTCCCCCTCTCGTCGAGGAGCATATAAGACTCTGTCTGCTTCAGAATTCTCTTACCCTCCAGGGAGACAGACGCTGCCCTGTCCTTTCCCTTCTCGTCCTTTATTTCTATGATCGTAACGCGGGCCATACGCCTCAGGAGGTCGAGGTAACGGTTGATGCCCTCAGTGAGGTACCGTTCTTTCGTCTTTCCTACCCAGAATATCCTCAGCCTGATCATTTCCGCGAGAGGGCGATGACTGCCCCTCTGTCCCCCCTTCCCCGAAAGGTATCCTCGGGGCGTCGAGCCAGAATTTCTCCAGCTCGTAATAGGCGCGCGTCTCATCATCGAAGATGTGGACGATCACGTCGCCGTAGTCCATGAGGACCCACCGGCTGAAGCTGATGCCTTCAACCCTCAGGGGCCTGACGCCCTGGCCCCTCAGAACCTCTTCGATGTGCTCCGCGATTGCCCGGACCTGGGTTGTGCTTTCTCCTGAACAGATGACAAAATAATCGGCGATGAAGGTAAGGTCCTTCAGTTGCAGGACCTGCGTATCTTTCGCCTTTTTATCGAGGGATGCCCTCGCTGAGATGATGGCTCTTTCCTTGCTTTCTATGGTAGGACTCCTGTCTTTTTCAGGCTATTATACCAGATCTCTACCTTCAAGGAGGAACTGGGCAAGGGATACGGAGACGATGGCGGCTGTCTCAGCCCTGAGAATCCTCTTTCCCAGGGAGGCCCTCACCAGACCATGCCCCTCTGCCGCCTTCACCTCCTCCTCTGTCAGCCCGCCCTCAGGACCGACGATGAGATGGAAGGGAAGAGCAGAATCATGGAGGGCAGCTGCAAGAGCCTCATTGAGGCCTGCCCCTCCCCCCTCCCAGAATACAAGCCCCTGAAGAGGGTGCGGCGTGAGGGGTGCGGCGATATCTCCCGGACCTTGGACCCCGGACCCCGAACCCGCCATGAACCGGAGGAACTCAACCGGTTCATGGATCCTGGGGATCACCGCCCTGCCGCACTGTTCCGCAGCCTCTTCAGCGATCCGCTGCCACCGCCCGGTCTTCCTCGTCTCCCTGACCACAGACCTCTCAGTGACCATGGGGATGATCTCCCTGACTCCCAGCTCCGTGCTCTTCTGGATCACCAGGTCCATCCGTTCCCCCTTCAGTATCCCCTGGCAGAGGACAAGACGGAATGGAGACTCGGTCTCCACAGACAGCTCGCCTATAATATCTACGGCAACGCCTCTCTTTGATGCAGCAGAGATCTCCGCCTCATATGCCCTGCCCTGGCCGTCGATGACCTCCAGCCTGCCGCCCCTCTCGCAGCGCAGGACCGTGAGGAGGTAGCGGGCCTTCTCCTCAGGGAGCCCAATGCCTGTCTTCTTCCCGATCTCGCCGGGGGGCAGATATATCCTGATACCCATCAGGGGATTATGCCATGAGGGGAAAAGGAAATGCCATGGACATAGAACTCTTTGCCTGATAGAATTGCAAAAAGGCGATATTGTCAACAGGAGGACGCATCATGTCGGAAAAGAGAGATAAGGCAACACTGGGAGCAGGATGTTTCTGGTGTGTTGAAGCTGTCTTCCGTGAGCTTGAAGGGGTGGAAAAGGTTGTCTCAGGCTATGCCGGGGGGTCTGCCGCAAACCCGACCTATGAACAGGTCTGCACAGGGACAACAGGTCATGCAGAGACGGTGCAGATCACCTTTGACCCTGAAGTGATATCCTACGAAGAACTGCTCACCGTATTCTGGAAGACTCATGACCCCACCACCCTCAACCGCCAGGGGGCGGATACAGGGAGCCAGTACAGATCAGTGATCTTCTACCATTCAGAGGAACAGAAACGATGCGCCGAGAGCTCCAGGAGGGAGATGGACGCATCAGGCCTTTTCAAAAACCCCATTGTGACGGAGGTTGTCGCCTTCACAACCTTTTACGAGGCAGAAAGGCAGCACCAGGACTATTACCGCCACAACCAGGCCCAACCCTACTGCCGCATAGTCATAGACCCCAAGATGGAGAAATTCAGAAGGGATTTCAGGTTCATGCTGAAGAGGGGAGAAATGGGGTTCCAATGAAAAACCGGAGGGAATCTGCGCCCTGAGAAAACCGGGACCTGAATTTACAATTTGACATTGCAGGCGTCATCTGCTAAGTTTTGTCTATAGCGCCATTGGCGCGATTCCCTGGGACATATCCTTAAAGCCCTTGAAAAAAACAGCATTTTAAGCCAGAAAGAGAGATATCCTATATGAACGAATTACCCTATTCCCTTGTCATAAAAGCAACAGAAAAACCGGGACTGTACAGATTTTCCTCCCCTGACCTGCGGGCACTTTCCGGAACAGGCTATTCCGTGGACGACTGCGTCAGGTCTGCGAAGCGGGGGATCATGGAATATATGAACCTCCTGCGGGATCAGGGGCTCCCTGTTCCTCCACCGAACCCCTCTGCCCGGATCATTCTCTGACAGGCAGAAAGGCGACCTTCATTCCCCTGTAGATGGTTTCCCGTGCTCTATGAATCACGTCGTTCAGGGAGTGAGGCCCCATTGACTGGCGATAAAAAAACCACGGAAAGGCCAAGCATCCCTCTCCGTGGTCGGATCAAAAAAAGTCTGTCAGTCGGAAGCCTGCTTTACAACGAGAAGAGCCCCTTCAGCTTTGTCTTGAGGCCTTTTCCTGCCTCCCCGTGGCCTTCTCCGCTGAGTTTTGCGAACTCCTCAAGGAGCTCCTTCTGGCGGGAGTTGAGCTTTTTGGGCACGTCTATGGAGATATGCACCACCTGCTCCCCCCTCTGATGGCTGTGGAGGCGGGGCATACCCTTGCCCTTGATGCTGAAGGCCTTGCCCGAGGGTGTGCCTGCCGGTATCTTGAGGTTCGCTGTGCCGTCAAGGGTGGGCACTTCTATCTCCCCACCCAGTGCAGCAGTGGTGAAGGGAACAGGGACCTCGCAGATCAGGTCCATCCCCTCCCTTCTGAAAAACCGGTGTTCCTCAACCTCAAGCACCACATAGAGGTCTCCCGAGGGGCCGCCGTTGCTGCCCAGGTCTCCCTCTCCGGTCATCCGCAGTCGTGAACCGCTGTCCACACCTGCGGGGATCTTCACCGATATCTCTTTCTGGATCTTCACCTTCCCGTTGCCCTTGCAGGCCTTGCAGGGGTTGGCAATGATCTTCCCTGTGCCGTGGCATTTGCCGCAGGCCTTGGATACGCTGAAGAAACCCTGCTGGAAACGGACGTGGCCGGTGCCCTTGCAGTGAGGGCAGGTTGAGGGTGTGGTGCCGGGCTCTGCCCCGCTGCCGCCACAGGTCGAGCATGACTGCCAGCGGGGGATTTTGATCACCTTCTCGACGCCGAAGGCGGCCTCTTCGAGGGTGATATCCATGTCATACCGGAAGTCAGCCCCCTTAGCTGGACGGGGGCGGGAGGAGCCACCGCCGAAGGCG
>JBAZFD010000119.1:0-6324 GCA_041653575.1 Thermodesulfovibrionales bacterium | reverse complement strand
GCAGCTCATGAATATAATCAGTCATTCACCGCACCTCATGCGGTTATTATAGCCTTTATTCACCGCACAGGCAAACTGGGAAGTCCAATCCCTTGCGAGCACTTTCCCCTGGGTCTCTCATTCAGATCTGGTTCGGCCTGAAGTACGCAAGGAAGGGTCTCTCTCGAAAGCTGAAGGTTACGATTGCAAATCTTTGTCATACTATTGACTATCTCCTCCTTGCCTTCGGCTCGAACATTTGGTAGTATTCATTATTATGAACGGCCCCAAGTACTTCAATAGGTTACCTATACCCTGCAAGCTCATGCCGATGTTGACCGTATACAGAGATATCCCTGCATTTCAATGCAGCCCAAGTAAACCTATTGAATTGGATTTCACCCGAGAAAACGCATTAGCTGTTCTCTCTTGGGGAGCAATCCCCGAGGAGTCCCCTTACAGCCACAAGCAGATTGCGGAATGGTGCGATAAATTTTGGTGTAAATATCTCGACATAGATCCCCCAAAAGAAATTGAAGAATTACTGCCAATCCTCACAGATATCGATGATCAGTGGGAACTTTATTTGGTAAATACCTATTCACTCAGGCAGCTCCAAGAGGAGGATTTCGAGCACGTGATACTCCCCGTTGAGTGGTTCAAAAACTGGCTGAGGCAGGCGTTATCGTCGAAACAAACATGACGACTGAATTCATCATTAAGACTCCTTCGGGTCCAGTGCTGAAATTTGGAAAAAAATCAAATTATGAAGACATTGAAGGCTGGGGCAGCTATATTGTTTCTTTGCTTAATGCGCCGGTGACAGGCACAGTTGAGATAAACGATTTAGCGCCAAATCGGTATGCTGAATACTTCGAGGACTTGGCCAGAGTTTGGAAGGGATGGAAAGGTGAAAAGAACATTGGAAGTATTGAGGAGGATTTCACTTTAACGGCGACTTCAGACTCCCTTGGCCATATCTCACTCAGAATTGAATTAAGAGCAGATCGCGGTGGATCAGACTGGATAGTGGCAGGTACTGTCGTGCTTGAGGCCGGTTCATTGGATCAGATTGCAAAATCGGCAAAAATGTTTTTTGATTATAAATCAATGCCATAAAATCTGATTGGCTGTGGGTGGAAGCGCTTCAAGGAGAGATCATGGATGGGTCAAGGCCTGGGCTCTCCCATTTCAAGTGGCAACCGATCAAATAGTGCCCTGATTGACTGTAATCAATAGGTCCACAAAGTGATATAATTGTCTAAATTCCAATAGGAAAGCCTCTATTGAAAGGAGTTATTGGCCCCTTGGAGCAAAAGCCGGGGATGGAGGGGTGAGACACATGAACGAAGACAAGAAACTGATGCGGGTAGCCGCAATCTACGCAGTAGTGCTTCTTTCGATCATTGCTGGCGTTGCGTACCTTGTCTGGGACCGACCAGATCCGAGAATAATGTACGTGCCGGTACCCATTCTGGTCTGGGCGTTCCTTGGCGGAATGGTGGGTGTCCTGTATCAGTTGGCATTCAGAAAGACCCAGATTCCTCGTTTCTATACTTGGTTGGTTGCAAAGCCAGTTGTTGGAATGGTAATGGGCGCCGTCGTGTACTTCTTAGCCGTGAGTGGAGAACTCGCCCTGAACGGTAAGACAGAAATACAGAACATTGAACTCTTGAATGTGTTGGCCTTCCTTGGAGGGTTTAGCGACCGGTACTCCGTCGACCTCCTTGACCGAATGACAGGCGGCACCTCCGTCCGAGGGGAGCAAGGGAAAGAGGCGACCTAACCTCCGCATCAACACCGCCCGCTTGCAGGGGGGGGCGTTATGCGTAGTTGTCTTGTAAATCTTCTATTGTTGCAGACTGGCATACCTATTACCTTGGAGGTGTAGGTTCCCAAGCCATACTGGCTACAGAGTGGACCTGCTCTTTTTTACGCCTCAACCACAAGAACAGGACAAGGTGCCTGGTTGATCACCCTGGAAACAACTCCGCCGCCGAAAAACCGTCTGAGACCCTTTCTCCGCTCTGCGCCCATGATGATGATGTCGCACCGCTCCTCTCCGGCAACCTCGACGATCTTGCGGGGAATGTCACCCTCCTCTATCCTTGTCCTGATCATCGCCCTTTCCTCCCGGGCCAGATCCTTCAGCTCCGCAACGGTGATGCCTTCGTTGCTGTCCAGGAGCGCTTCGATATTCCTGATTCCCACGAGCTCCAGGTCGCCCTCATAGGGAGGCATGACCTTCACTACCGTCACCCAGCACCGCTCATCATGAGCCAGCCTGAGCCCCTGTCTGAGGACCTCCTTGGAGCCGTTCACTGCGATGAGAACCTTCCTGTATCCCTTCATCTCACCTTACGACCAGGATGGGACGGGTGGCATTGGTAATAACCCTTTCTGTTGTGCTTCCGAGGATCGCCTTGTTCACGCCGGTCCAGCCGTGGGTTCCCATAACGATCAGGTCAGTCTCCAGCTTTTGTGATATCTCCAGTACCTTGTCGGCAGCGTTCCCCTCTTCTATCCTGGTCTTCACTGATATCCCCAGTCCCTGGGAGATCTCTTCAGCAGCAGCCGACAGGATCTTCTTCGCCTCATGGACAAGCCCTTTTTCTATCGCCTCGGTCCTGAAGAACTCCATCATCTCCTCATACCTCGGGATGACATAGAGAACCGTGACCTCTGAGTTATCGGGACCGGCAATCCGGCATGCCCTGTCCAGCGCTTTTTTGCTGAGATCAGAGCCGTCAAAGGGAACAAGTATGGATAGGAACTGCCCTGTGCAGTCGCTGCAAGACCTCTTCACCACAAGGACATCGCAGGGCGATTTAATGATCACCTCCCTGGTCACGCTTCCCATGAGCAGCCTCTTCAGCCCCTTTCTGCCGTGGGTTCCCATGGCGATGAGGTCAGCCGATCTCTCGCGGGCGATATCCGCAACCACCTCGGGAGGGTCGCCTTCGCAGACAAGGGTCTCAACATCTATACCGAGCTCGGATGACGCCATCTCCCTGGTCTGGTAACAGAGCTTTTTGCCCTGCTCAAACCGCATCTCTCTCTGCTCAGGAGCCATGGTGAGCTCCTCTTCATTGAAGTAGACAGCGTGGACAAGGGAGACCTTGCCGCTATGCTTCTTGACCCAGTTAACGGACTCAATAAGAGCCGCCTTGCTGGATTCTGACCCGTCATAAGCCACCACGATATTTTCGTACATGTATTTCCTCTTTTTTTTGTTGAACTTTGTTGAAGGGTGGATGAACAGGGGGGCAGCCCCCCCTGTGTGTCAGTGGCTTCCGCCGCCTTTTCTGAAAACCATCCCCACGCCGAAACCGGCGAATAAGGCGGCGAGGATCGATAGCCCTCCGTAGAGGGCGCCGCTGTCTTTAGCCATACGGGCGAGGGTTTTGACACTGCCCACCTGCTCCACAACTATCTCCGTCTGGGCCGTTTCCACAACCCGCTTGTCCTTTACAGCGTAGGCAGTCACGGTATACTTGCCCGGAGCTGCCTGATAGGGCCAGTTAAGCCTGGAGGAATAGTCCAGCCTCCCGTCCTTTTCCTGCAAGGAGATATCTCCCTCTGCAACAGAGTAGAGCCGGGACGATTCTTTGTACTTCACAAACTCATCAAACCATTCCGATTTTTCCTGTTCATCGGCAACCGGAGATATTTCCATATGCCCCTTCAGCGCCGGATAACCAAGGACGTATTTATCCCTTTCCTCAGGGCTGAGGAGCCCTTCAACCTTCTTTGAGCTGCCGAGGAGATACATTCCAGGGGTGTTTTCATACCGCATATCCCCCACATTCATCCAGAGGACACCGCCGACCTTCCCCTTCTTCCTCAGCGCCTCGTGGCCCTCCGGGGATGTAATCTTGAAAACAATGTCCGTGCCTGGGTCTGATACTCCGGTGACAGAGACGGTATCGCCATGATAAAAGAACCCTATTGCCATGTGGTCATGATTCGCCTTTACCGTCAGCTTCGCCGAGGCCTTACCGGGCAGAAACATGGCGACTATGGCAAAAAACAGGGAAACAGCGACGAGCACCCCCCTCCCCCCGCGATCTCTGTTTTGTATTCTGACTTCTGACTTCTGCCTTCTGACTTCTGTCTTCATTAGTGTCCTCCTGCCTGGGAAAGAAGCAGAGACGGGGTAAGGGTAAGCTCAAAGACAATCTTGACCGTTACAGCGAGGACTATAACCGCAAGGAGGATCTTGAGCTGCTCTCCCTTCAGCTTCCTCCCGAAGACTGTCCCGATCTGGGCACCTATAGTGGACCCGATGAGAAGGAGGACCGCGAGGATAAAGTCAACCGTATGGTTCGTATAGGCCTGGAGGAAAGTGACCTCTATGCAGGTAAAGAGGATCTGAAAAAGGCTTGTTCCCACAACAACATGCATGGGCATCCTCAGCATATAGACCATGACAGGAACCATAAGGAATCCGCCGCCGACACCCATGATGGCAGCAAGGACTCCCACAAAACCTCCCAGTATGACAGGGACAAGGGAGGAATGGGTGACGCCGGATTTCTCGAACCTTGTCTGGAGGGGAAGGGATTTCAGAAAACTGGCCACAGCGGATTCTTTGGTGGGGGCTTCCGTAAGAGCGGCAGCCTCACCCTTGCGGGCCTTCTTCATGCTCTGGAGGCTCTCAACAAACATGTACCCGCCGACAACACCGAGCATTATCACATAGGTTATCTTTATCACAAAATCGGCATTCCCCATTGCCTTGAGGACCTTTATAAGCTGGACGCCGCCAAGCCCGCCGATGAATCCTCCGATGAGGAGATAGAACCCCATCTTGAAGTCCACATTCCCGATCTTCCAGTGGGCATAGGTCCCTGAGGTGGATGCGGCCACGATCTGGTTGGAGTCTGTCGCTGCGGCTACTGTGGGAGGGATGCCTATCATAATGAGCAGGGGTGTCAGGAGAAATCCTCCTCCCACGCCGAAGAGCCCGGAAAGCAGGCCCACGATAAGTCCGAGCCCGACAGGCAGCATGAGATTGATACTGGTTAAGGCAACAGGCAGATACAGATACATGGAAAAAACCTCCTCCTTGAAAAGTGTTTTGTCTGTATTACTGAAGAGACCTCTTTACGAGGCGGTCACCTGGCGCGCCATGGTCACCACAGGCCGGGATGCAGTCTTTACCAGCCGCTGAAGATCCCTGGCTGAGAGGACGCCTTTGTCGGTCACGCTGGGGCTGAGCATAACCATATCGATGCCGTTCTTTTGACGGATGAGGGAAGATATGGCTGCGAGGATATCCCTGGATGTGGCATAGACCTCAGCTGCAATCCCTTCTTTCCGGCACCTTTCAGCGATAAGAGGAAGATGCCCCTCTTTGCCTGAATTCCCTGACAGAAGTTCCCTGGCTGTGTCATGCTCCCCTGCCTCGGCAAAGGTGACGGCTGTCATGATCTCTTCCCATTTCTCGGACATCGCCTTTCGGACAACCATAAGGATGCTTACCCCCAGGTCCATGGTTCGGGCGAAATCAAGGGCATAGGGCAGTCCTTCATCTGACTGACCTTCACTGCTGGTGACGAACAAAAGCTGTTTCCGTGCCATTCTGACCCTCCCTCTGTAATCTCAGAGAGGTAATATCAAATAGCTTGCCAAAACATGTTTCGTTGTTTTTTAAGGATAAAAGCAGGAGGGGAAAAAAGGATGGTGTTTCAGATTTAAACAGGCGTGAACAGTCAGTCTTCCCTGAGGATCCTCCAGAGGCTTGTCCTGGATATGCCCAGAAGCTCGGCAGCCTTGGATTTGTTGCCTCCCAGGAGCTCAACAACCCTTGTGGCATAATCACGGGAAAGCTCGTCTATGGTCCTGATCTGGCTGGGGTCTATTGTTTCAATATGGAACATCTTGATCATCTGAGGGAGACTCTCAGGCGTAATAAGGGTGCCCTGTTCAAGAATTATGGCCCTTTCAATAATGTTCTCCAGCTCCCTCACGTTGCCGGGGAAGCTGTACTCCCTGAGGAGCGTCATCGCCTCAGGGGTAAAGCCCGTAATTTTTTTCCTCGATTTGGGGAGGTGTTTCTGGAGGAGATAGACACAGAGGGGCTCTATGTCGTCCTTCCTCTCCCTCAGGGGCGGGATGAAGATCTCCATCACATTCAGGCGGTAATAGAGGTCCCCCCTGAACCGCCCCTCTGCAATGAGCCCCTTCACATCCTGGTTTGTGGCTGCGATGAACCTCACATCAACGGTGATGGGCCTTGTCCCTCCCACGCGGAAGAATTCCCCCTCCTCTATCACCTTCAGGAGCTTTGCCTGAAGATTCGGCGTCGTCTCGGCTATCTCGTCGAGAAAGAGGGTCCCTGTG
>JBAZFD010000118.1:0-6385 GCA_041653575.1 Thermodesulfovibrionales bacterium | reverse complement strand
CTCCCGAAGTGTACGTAAGGATCAGCTTCTGTGCCTCATCGGGCTTCATGAGGAGGGTGATGGTATAGTCCCCGCGTCCGCCTTTCTTGTCGGGGATATTGACGGACATGACCTTCACCGCCTGGAGAATGATCCGGGCGACCTTGTCCTGCTGTTTTTCAGGATTCCTGAAGGCGCCGATAACGTCCACCCTGTCCCCCTGGCTTACCATGCCGGAGACACCTGAAACCTCATTCACCTTGATGGAGACAGCAACGAAACCCGCAGGGATAGCCTCCTTCTCCACTTTGGAGAATGCTGCTACCGTAAGAATCTCTCCTGCCCTCAGAGAACGCAGTGTCCTGACGCCGCTGACCTGGGAGATATCGGTAAACACTCCTGACGGCTTGGTCTTTCCCGAGACATTCAAAAATGTCACCTGCTGGGGGGTGATTTCAGTCCCTGCCGGAATCTCAGTGGCGGCAACGAGGACCTTCACCCCGACTTCCTCCTTCTTTGGCCCCTTATCCTTTGTAAAAACGAGAAACAAGACGACAACAATTATTGCAGCAATAAGACCGGCTGAAGCAGATACGACTACTTTCTTGTCTACCATCTCGATATACTCCTTTTTGCCAGTTTAGACATCCGATATGAAGCTTTCAGCCCAGACTTTCTATCCCCTGATATATAAACAAAAATGCGTCATCCCGACGAGGAGCGCGGCAACCCCTTCGGCATGACAGATAGTCAAACCTTAATCCCAGTCCTTCCCTCTCCTGCTCAATTCACCTCCCCCTCATCGGAAATCCTGCTATCCCCCCTCTGAGAAACTACAGCAAAAGAGAAGATCACCTATTACGCCACCTATTATTGCAGATCTATTTTAATGCAATTTTAATAAAATTTGAATTGCTTTTTTTGCCGGACATCAAAAAAGGGCGGGGGAATTGCCCCGCCCCTTCAATCTTTACCCTAAGGCGTTCGTAATATCAAAAAAGACATCACTCACTCTTGTTCCCAGAGCGCCGACTGCGACAATAATCACGACTGCAATGAGCCCTGTTATAAGGGCATACTCCACCGCACCGGAACCTTCTTCAGAGGAAAGCCTGTCCCTCTGCACATGCCACCACGCCATGGCTTTGCACATCATCCATCCTCCTTTCCTGCTCTTGTTTTTGAGCGAACCAGAAAGCTACTTGGGAAAATCATCCACAACCCGCTGAAGGATATCCCGGAGGGTTTCCCCCAGAAGGCCTACCGCCACAATGACAACCAAGGCAATGGCGCCGGCTATGATAGCGTACTCAATCGAGCTCGCCCCTTTCTCCTGAATCAGCCTTTCATCCACACCTTCGGTCCACCACTTCATGGCCATTGCATTCCCTTTAGCATAGAGTTACGGTGCCAGAGCCTCCACGACCGAACTGAAGATCGCCCTAATGGAAAACCCCAGCGCCTCTACAACCACAATGACAACCACAGCAATCAGTCCGACTATAAGGGCGTACTCAACAGCAGTTGCGCCTTCTTCAGAAGAGGGTATACTCTCCTGCATAGCCTGCAACACTGTCCTTGCCTTGCCAATCATTACTTCCCCCTCGCTGCTTGCGCTGCACTCGGGACAGACAGGGGATTTATCTACAACCCCCGAAAGACAACCACTCCTGAGATACCCCCTACAGCCCAAACCAAGGCAATGGCGCTCGACCTATCCTTCTTTCCGAGAATCGCTGCGCCACTGCCTTGCTTGTGGCTCAATCGCTCCTTGCAGAGAACTATCCGCCGAGAGCAGTAACAATCGACTGGAACACACCCTGAATGGTCGTGCCGAGGGTTGTTACCACAGCGATAATGACCACGGCAATCAGTCCGGCAATAAGGGCATACTCAACAGCGCTGGCGCCCTCTTCATTCCTGAATCTCTTCACAAGCTCTTTCATTTTTTTCTCCTTTTCGGCTTCCGTATATGGTAAGCCTCTGGTTGATTTGAATTTTCGAACAATCCCTGAGCCAAAGTCAACAGATGATCTTCCACTCACCTCCTCAGGTCTCTTTATAGCCGGAACCTGGTCATCACCAATCCCTGACTCTGCCTTTTAATATTGCAATGTGCGTGCCACTCTACTACACAATTGAATTTAAATGGTTTTCAAAAATGGGAATAGAAATACGTTCCCAAAAGGGAACAAAGAGGGGAAACTTATGTTCCCTTAAAGAAACGTTGCGCTCTTCGACAGGGGAGAAAAAGCAGATCTGAGGGGTTAGCGCCTTCCGGTTACTGTTGCTTCACGAATGGAAGCATCCGCGATTTGAGGCTATTCTTTTATCCCGTACTCCTTGATCTTCTTCCAGAGAACCTTTCTGCTGATGCCGAGCTTTGAGGCCGCTTCAATTTTACGCCCACCGGCCTCCTTCAGGGCCTTCAGAATCCTGTTCTTTTCCATCTGTCTCAGGCTCTCATCCAGGGAAAGGTCATCCGACGTTGCTTCGCGCCCGCCACCGCTTATCTCCTCGGGGAGATGTTTTATATCAATGTTTTTTTCCCTGCTGAGCACTACTGCCCTCTCGACAGCATGCTTCAGCTCCCGCACATTGCCGGGGTATTTATAGGACAGGAGTGCCTCATAGGCTGAAGACGAGAAGGTCAGATCAGGCTTCTGGAACTTGTCCATAAAGTAACCCAGAAAATGGTCGATGAGATGGGGGAGGTCCTCCTTTCTTTCCCTGAGGGGCGGAAGCGTTACAGGAACCACATTGATCCTGTAATAGAGATCCTCCCGGAAACGCCCGGCAGCAACCTCTTCCTTCAGGTTCTTGCTGGTGGCATAAATGCCTCGCACATCCACCTCAATGGGGACATTCCCGCCCAGCCTGGTTATCTTGTGTTCCTCAAGGACTCTCAGCAGTTTCGGCTGAAGGGTAAGGGGGAAATCACCGATTTCATCAAGGAACATGGTCCCGCCGTGGGCAAATTCGAACTTCCCCTTCCTGAGGGATATGGCGCCGGTGAAAGAGCCTTTTTCATGGCCGAAGAGCTCCGACTCAAAGAGATTCTCCGGTATGGCTGCGCAGTTGATTTTGACAAAGGCCATATCCTTCCTCTTACACAGACGATGGATCGCATTGGCCACCATCTCCTTGCCTGTCCCGCTTTCCCCCTGGATAAGGACAGGGACATCAGTCTCCGCCACTGACGATATCCGGTCAAAGACATCCCTCATGGAAGGACTTATGCCGATGATATCCTCAAAGGCAGTCCTCTGGCTTCCCTTCAGATATGTCACCTCCTCCTCCAGCTTCTGGAACTTGAAGAACCGCTCAACTGCAATGAGAAGCTCCTCATTGGAGAAGGGCTTGGCAATATAATCAAAGGCCCCATCCTTGATTGCCTGGACCGCCCCCTTGATATCAGGATGACCGGTAATAATGATCAGGCCTGTGACAGGGGAGATTTCCTTCACCCTCCTGAGCACCTCAAACCCGTCTCTCCCAGGGAGGCGAAGGTCGGTAATGACCAGGTGGAATGAGGCTTCTTCCAGGGCGCCTATTCCCCTGTCTCCATCCTCACGGGTGGCAATGTCGTACCCCTGGGATGCAAGAAAATGGCTCATCCCCAGCCGCATAATAGGATCGTCTTCTATAATAAGGATTCTCTTTTTCACGCTTCCCCCCTCCGCTTCACCATCAGTTCCCCACAGGGAGGCTTATGGTGAAGGTTGTCCCCTTTTCCGATGTCATCACCTTGATTTCGCCCTTGTGCTGTTCAATGATTGCCTTGCTCACCGTAAGCCCCAGCCCTGTCCCCTCGCCCGCCCCTTTTGTGGTAAAGAAGGGATCAAATATCAGGGAGGTGATCTCCGGGGGTATCCCCTTGCCTGTGTCCTGGAAGGAGACGTGGCATTCCCTCTCATCACACCATGTCCGTATTGTCAGCACCCCCTCAGGGGAACCCTCCATGGCATGAATGGCATTGAGAATCAGATTTAAAAACACCTGTTCCAGCTTATGGGTGTCAAGCATAATCTCCGGCATCTCGTTGGAGAGATCGGTAAGGATAATTATACCCTTCTTCTTCGCAGTGTATTCCGTGAGGGTAACAACAGATTCAACAATAGTATTGATGGAGGCGGATGAAGGGTAAAGCTCCGAGCTCCTGGAAAGATCCAGCAGCTGCTTCACAATATTCTTTATCCTCTCAAACCCTGAGTTTATAACCTCGATATGCTGCCCCCTGGTCTCCTCATCCATGGGAGTGTCCATGAGGTTGTTGAAGCAGAGCCTTATCCCTCCCAGGGGATTGTTGATTTCGTGGGCTATACCTGCCGACAGCTGCCCCAGGGCGGCAAACTTCTCGGTCTCCATCATCTGCCGCTCCAGTTCAGCAGTTTTCTTCAGCCTCTCCTGGGCAGTAAGGAGATGGCTCCCCAGGATATTAAAGGAATCGATAAGCTCACCTATCTCATCCCCCCTGGTATTGGGAATGCTCTTGCCCAAGGGCTCTTTCCCCTGCGCTATGGCCCTGAAAAGAGAAGATATCCGGTCCAGGGGTTTTCTGACAAGGGCGCTGAAGGTTATATATATGGCAAGGAAGAGAATACCTATGGCTGCTATACCCAGGAGAAAAATATCCCGCGATATCCTTTTCACATTAGAGACAACATAACTGAGGGGGGTGGCAACCGATACAACTCCGACGACAGAGCCCTCCTCCCATCCGAACTCTCCCTGCCGATACCTCGCTGAAAGCCCTTCAGGCCCGCTGTCCTTCTTTCCGTGACAACGGACACACTCCTTTTCACAGATCACCGGCATGGCGTAGGACAGGTAGGTTTCCCCTCCTATCTTCACCACGCCGCTCCATGTCCCGCTGCCCCTGCTGTTCCTGAAGGTTTTGAGGATCTGCATGGAACTCTCGTCCGTCCTGCTCTGGGGATTGAGGGGCCTGTCCGAGACCATGGAAAACCGGTAAAGCGGGGCCTGCCTGTTCAGCACAGACATCAGCTCAAGATCAGGATGGGCTATCGCTATGGCCTTTTGCAGGCCTTCCCCCTGCCCGGCGCCGTCGGGCAGACCGGCAGACACCATGCGGGAATAATCATTCACCGCCTTGACTGAGGTCATGATTGTGGCCAGCTTCTCATTCGCATTGCTCACGACCTGCACCCTGAGAAAAGAGGAAGAGACGACAGTCAGAAAGGCCCAGAAGATGAGAAGGATCACCCATACGATAAGACTGAACTTAAACCCGAGGGTAAAATCTTTCATTGCTCTTTATTGTAGCACAGCACAAAAAAGCGGCTCTCCACTTGCCCAGGAAAAGGGAAGGCAGAACAGGCGCCACCAAAGGCTATTCACCCCATGATGGCGCGGAGGAGGGAAAAATACAACAAAACCAGTCCTTTACTGGACCATGGCATTTGACAGGGTCTCGAAGATATCCCTGATTCTGAGGCCCAGTTCGGATACTGCCGGAACAATCACCACGGCAACCAGGCCGGTTATCAGGGCGTACTCCACAGCAGCAGCCCCTTCTTCCTGCCCCATTGCCTTCCTGACACGCGCCACAGTATTTGCTGCAAACTCTTTCACGTCAGCCTCCTTGCATTCAGTATTTCAGACCGCACTATGCGACACCGCAAATTCAAAAATCAGCCGGCCTGTTAAGTATGACTTTAGTCTCCATGAAAATATACAAAAACCTCCTATAATGTCAACCGGATAACAGATCTCCTGCCCTGCCACTTCCCTGTTGAGATTTTTCCATAAGGCTGTTAGTATATATGGCGAATTTGCCGGGCTTACACCAAGGCATCTCGCCCCAGGACATTCCTTTGTTTTTCAGATACTTCAGAGGACCTGGCGATACGTCGCGGGGGGCCATGCGCCAGTCCCACAATTCCCACAGGAGGTGTTCAATGTTTTTTTCATGGAATCTTATCAGCACAGCCTACGCTATGGGTCCTGCTCCCCAGGGAGGTCAGTCCGGCCCCGGCGGGATAGAGGGAATGATAGCAAGTCTTCTGCCCTTCATCCTGATTATTGTCGTCTTCTACTTCCTCCTCATCAGGCCCCAGCAGAAGAAGGCGAAAGAGCACAGACAGATGATGGAAAATCTCAAAAAGGGCGACAAGGTGGTAACCGGCGGAGGGATCTACGGAGTCGTGGAGAGCGTCGGCCCCAATACCGTCGTACTGAAGATAGCGGAGAACGTGAAGGTAAAGTTCAGAAAGGGATACATAGCAGAAATCAGATCTGCATCCGATGAGGAGTAAGGGGAGGATAATATCTCGATGAAAAAGGGTATCGTCTGGAGGGTCAGCTTAATCGCCGTTACTGTTGTTATTGCAGTCATCTTCTTTCTGCCCAACACCCCTCTCTTTCCGAACATGCCTGACTGGTG
>JBAZFD010000117.1:0-6430 GCA_041653575.1 Thermodesulfovibrionales bacterium | reverse complement strand
CCTCAATGGAGGGCTGCCTCGCCTCAAGCCTCACCACATGCTCCTGGGGCAGTATAAGCTCGGCGGTATCCTCTATGGTGACAATCCTTTCGTCTTCGATATAGGAGGAGAGCACATTGGCCGTAGTCGTCTTTCCCGCTCCCGAGGCGCCTGAAAAGATGATGTTCAGTTTTGCCCGGATAGCGGCTATGAGAAACTCCGCCATCCTCCTGTCCATCGTCCCTTTTTCTATCAGATCATCAACAGTCCTCAGCTCCTTCAGGAACTTCCTGATTGTCACCACAGGACCGTTCAGGGCAAGAGGAGGAATAATGATATTCACCCTGGAGCCGTCCTTCAGCGCCACATCCACATAGGCATTTGATTCGTCCACATGCCTGCGTGTGGCGGAGAGCATCCTGTTGATGACCCTCTTGAGATGATGCTCATCATCAAAGGTGACATCAGTAAGCAGCTTTTTCCCGTTTCGCTCAATATAGACGTTAGAGGGTCCGTTGATCATGATCTCTGTCACCGTGGGGTCCTGCATAAACTCTTCAATAGGGCCAAGACCGACAAATTCGCTCAGTATTTCCCTGACTGCCGCCTTCTTTTCATCCTCGGACATCTCCTTCCTGCGGCTGAGGAGCTGCTCCAGTCCCTGCTGGACATGTCTCTCAAATTCCTTGGACTCGGCTGATATCTGTCCCCCATACCGAGAAATGAACTCCTCCCTGATCCTGACCTTCAATTCCCTCTCCATACGCCCACCTCCCCTGAAAAAACTGGCCTCATGGCTGATTTTATCACAGGATGAGATAAACGAAACCTTAACGGATCAATTTCTGCTCTTCCTTCCCCGAATCACCGTATGATAGACGATAAAGTACCCGAGAAGGGCGCAGAGGAGGCCCATAAGAGTGGATCCGAAGAGAAAGGGAAGGAGGAGAGGTTTCATCTCGGAGAGGAGATAGCTGAGGGATATCGCCTCCCAGTTGATCCGGGGGATGATATCATCGATACCGAGAAGCCTGGCGCCTGCCCAGGTGGCAAAGGTATAAAGAGGGACAATAGTCCAGGGATTGGTGACATAGACACCTATAATGGTCACCAGCTTGTTGAGCCTGAATGCCCATGCTGCTGCTATGCCAAGGACAGTGTGCAGTCCAAGGAGAGGAGACATGCCGATGAATATGCCCACGGCAAAGGAGAGCGCTATCTTTTGGGGGCTGTCCTTTGTGCTGACAACCTCCCTGAGCTTATCCCTGATCCCCAAAATGCTGATATCCCTCCCCCCGCAAAGGATGCCTTTCTCCCTTTTCATCCACAAAGGCCCTCGCCTCTGAGGTGATCTCTCCGATGCATGTTGCAGCGATGCCGAGTTCCGCAGCAGGGATTTCCCGGGGCAGGGTAAAGAGGAGCTCATAATCCTCTCCTCCTGATGTGGCGAGCCGGAAGGGGTCAAGCCCCATCTCCGCAGCCGCCTGAGTCATCTCCCGGGAAAGGGGAAGCTCCTTCGACCGGATCATGGCCCCCACACCGCTCTCGTCACAGACTCTCAGGAGGTCAATAAAGAGGCCATCGCTGATGTCGATCAGGGATGTGGCATGTTTCCCTATGAGGGAAGAGTCCCGTGCTGTAGGCATCAGATGCCTTTTGAGGAGGGGTGAAGAGATATCCCGGCTCATTCCATGGGTTTCTGAGCTCAGAAGCTCCGGCTCTGCCTTGTCCCATCTCCGGGCCCGCACTTTTTCCAGCTCTTCCGGTGCAAGCCTTTTCAGGATCTCCAGGCCGCAGGCAGAATCGCCCAGGCTCCCGGTCACATAGATCCTGTCACCTGCTGAGGCGCCGGAGCGGAGGACTGCGCTCCCTGCTGCCCCCATCAGCGTGGCAGAGATGACCATATCAGTGCGGACACCGCAGAGATCCCCACCGAGGAGTTTCACCCCGTAGAGCTCCATGGCTGAGGACAATCCGTCATAAAGATCCCACAGGAAGGGCTCGTCCGTATCAGCCTTCAGGCCCAAGTCCAGAAAGACGTACAGGGGACGGCCTCCCATGGCGTAGATGTCGCTCACATTCACCGAGACCAGCTTGAAGCCCAGATGGAAGGGTGAGGAGAATGAGAGGTCGAAGTGGACCCCTTCATTCATCATATCTGTGGTAACGAGGATATTTTCCTGGAGAGGAGCCAGGACAGCGGCATCATCACCGATACCCCGGATGATGCCGCTGTCCTTATAGTCAAACCTTTTTCTTACGTCCCTGAGGAGACTTACCTCTCCCCTTTGCAGGAGCTTTCTCCCTGACATTGGCAACCTTCGCTGTGCGCGCCTTTCTGGTTTTTGTAGTAACTGCTGCATCGGGAGCCGCCTTTACAGCCTTGCGTCCCGCCGCTCCTTTTCCCTTGGGTTTAGCCTCCAGGGCCTTTCCGAGGACATCGTCCATGGTCTCGGCAAGGGTGAAGCTCATCCCCTCCTTGACGTACTTAGGAAGCTCGTCGAGGTCCTTCTTGTTCCTGTGGGGAACAATGACTGTGGTGATCCCCATCCTCTTTGCCGCAAGGGTCTTCTCCTTCAAGCCTCCTATAGGGAGGACCCTGCCGCTGAGAGTCACCTCGCCTGTCATGGCCACATCCCTCCTCACCGGCCTCCCTGTAAGGGCTGAGGCAATGGCGGTGGCCATGGTTACCCCGGCTGAGGGACCGTCCTTGGGTATGGCGCCGGCCGGCACATGGATGTGGAGGTCTGTCTTGGCGAAGAGCTCCTCTTTTATGCCCAGGCTCTCGGCCCTGGACCTGATGTAGCTGAGCGCAGCGTGGGCCGATTCCTTCATAACATCCCCGAGCTGGCCGGTAAGGGTGAGGTGCCCCCTTCCCTTCATGATGGTGGCCTCTATAAAGATCACATCACCGCCCGCCTCTGTCCAGGCGAGGCCGGTGGAGACTCCCACCTCATCCTTCTTCATCTCCTCCTCGGGGAGGTACTTGGGCGCGCCGAGGAACTTCTCAAGGTTGGCTGCGGAGATGGAGAATTTTTTCTTCTTCCCCTCGGCGACCTGCTTCGCCACCTTTCTGCAGAGGTTCGCTATCTCACGCTCCAGGTTTCTCACTCCTGCCTCGCGGGTGTAGTGGGAGATGACCTGCCGCGTGGCCGACTCCCTGACGGTGAGGATGTCTGTTGTAATGCCGTGCTCCTCGAGCTGCCGGGGAACGAGGTACTTCTTCGCTATCTCCAGCTTCTCCTCCTCGGTGTATCCCGAGAGATAGATGATCTCCATCCTGTCCCTCAGGGGGCCGGGAATGGTATCGGCCATATTCGCCGTGGTCAAGAACATCACGTTCGAGAGGTCGAAGGAGACCCCGAGGTAGTGGTCCATGAAGGAGTTGTTCTGCTCGGGGTCGAGGACCTCCAGGAGGGCCGAGGAGGGGTCTCCCCTGAAATCCATGCCGATCTTGTCAACCTCATCGAGCATGAAGACGGGGTTGTTTGTCCCTGCCTGCTTGATCCCCTGAATGACCCTGCCGGGGAGTGCGCCCACATATGTCCTTCTGTGGCCCCTGATCTCCGCCTCATCCCTCACACCGCCCAGGGACATCCTCACGAACTCCCGCCCCATGGAACGGGCGATTGAGCGTCCGAGGGAAGTCTTTCCCACACCGGGAGGGCCGATGAAGCAGAGGATTGGTCCCTTCATCTTCGCCTTCAGTTTCCTCACGCTGAGGTACTCAAGGATCCTCTCCTTGATCTTCTCCAGGTCGTAGTGGTCCTCGTCGAGGATCTTCTTGGCCTTCTTTATGTCCAGGTGGTCTTCCGAGGCCTTTGACCAAGGAAGCTCGGTGAGCCACTCCAGATAGGTCCTGATCGTCCCTGCCTCTGCGCTGTCGGGGTGCATCTTCTCCAGGCGGCGGAGCTGTTTTTCCGCCTCCTTCTGCACCTTTTCAGGCATCTTTACCTCTTCTATCTTCTGCCTGAACTCACGGGCCTCCTCAGCCCTCTCATCCATGTCTCCCAGTTCCCTCTGGATCGCCTTCAGCTGCTCCCTGAGGAAGTACTCCCTCTGGGTCTTGTCTATCTCGCCCCGCGCCTCCGTCTGGATCTTCTGCTGAATAGTGAGAAGCTGGATCTCCCTGGTCAGGACCTCGCTCACCCTCTTCAGCCTCTCCAGAGGCTCAGGCATCTCAAGGACCTCCTGGGCCTGCTCTGTCTTCAAACCGAGGTTGGAGGCGATGAGGTCTGCAAGCCTGCCGGGGTCGTCTATATTTTCAATGACCACCATCACGTCAGGGAGGATAGTCTTGCCGAGAGAGACCGCCCTGTCCATCTGCTCCTTCACATTTCTGATGAGGGCCTCATTCTCAAGGGTCATCTCAGCCGTTTTTTCTTCAGGTACCTTTTCGATCTCAGCCATAAAGAAGGGATCATCCTGGGGGAATCCCTTGACCACAGCCTTTGCAAGCCCCTGTACCAGAATCTTCACCCTCCCGTCGGGGAGCTTCAGCATCCTCATGATCATGCAGACCGTTCCCATGGTGTAAAGGTCCTCAGGCGCCGGAGTCTCCACATTCAGGTCCTTCTGGGTGAGAAGGAGGATCATCCTGTTGGTGCTCAGGGAGTGATCAATGGCCTTAATGGAAACATCCCGACCCACAAAGAGGGGGAGTATCATGTAAGGAAAGACCACAATGTCCCTGGTGGGGAGGACAGGCAGTACATCCGGTATCTCTATCTGCTGCTCTTTATCATCGTTTTTACTGGTCTCTGTCATCTATCCCTCCGTAAAAAAATATATGATCCCTGCGGCATGGCCTATCTCTCTACAGGAATCCTGATCAGTTTCCCCTTCAGCTTGGGAAACCTGACAGTCATGACGCCGTTTGCATAGGATGCCCTTCCTGCAAGAGTATTGACAGGGATGGGTATTCTCACCACGCGTCGGAACCCCTGACTGCTCCTCTCCATGCAGAGGTATTTCAGAAATCCCTCAGGCCTCTCCGGTTTCTCTTCCCTCCTCACCCCTTCAAGGATCAGGAGGTCATCGTAGACTCCCAGGGAAAGATCATCAGGATTGATCCCAGGGAGGTCCACCTCGAAGACCAGCTCATCCTCGGTCTCGTAGAGGTCTATGAGAGGCGCTGACGGTCCCTCTATCTCATAGAAAAAACTTCCCTTATAGGACTTCTTCATGGAAGCTCCTTCACCCTCTCTTCCAGGAACTCCCTAAAAGACGCAGAGAGGTCCCTGTTTTTCAGGGCAAAATCAACGGTTGCCTTGAGATACCCCAGCTTGTCGCCTGCGTCATACCTCTTCCCTCTGATGATGGGATAACCGTAGACAGGCCGTCTCTGAGCCAGCCGCCGCAGGGCATCGGTAAGCTGAACCTCCCCTCCGGAACCGGGAGGCTGGTCCTGGAGCACTGCGAAGATGTCCGGGGTAAGGATGTACCTGCCGATGATCGCCATATTGGATGGGGCTGTGCCTTTGGCGGGCTTCTCCACCATATCGTTGATCCTGTAAATATCCCCTTCCCTGGAGCCGTCTATAATGCCATAACGGTGTGTCTCTGTTACAGGCACCTCCTCCAGGGCAATGACCGGAGACTGGACCCGGTTGTAAACCTCCAGCATCTCCCGCAGGAGGGGATAGTCAGGATCTATCACATCATCGCTCAGCATGACAGCAAAGGGCTCATCCTTGACAAAGGGGTAAGCGCAGAGGATGGCATGGCCCAGCCCCAGGGGGAACCGCTGGCGGATATAGGCAAACTTCACATGGCTCAGTTTGTTGATCTCCTCAAGGAGATCGCCTTTGCCGGAATTCCTCAGCTTCTCTTCAAGCTCATAGGCTGAGTCAAAGTGGTCCTCAATGGCACGTTTGTGCTTGCCGGTGATGATGACAAACTCCTCGATCCCGCAGGAGAGCGCCTCTTCCACTGCGTACTGGATCTGAGGTTTATCCACAATAGGCAGCATCTCCTTGGGCGATGCCTTGGTTGCCGGGAGGAATCTCGTGCCAAGGCCTGCGGCTGGGAGTATGGTTTTCTTGACATCACTCTGCATCACGCACCTCCGGACAGCGATTTTGAAGATGAGACGTTCTCAGGTCCGTGAACCTATGGTGCCGGAGACGAGACTCGAACTCGTACGGAACAAATTCCGAGGGATTTTAAGTCCCTTGTGTCTGCCATTCCACCACTCCGGCAAGGAGTCACTGGTTCATTGCATATTAGGGAGGTTACGGATCTGAGGCTTGAGTCGTACCTGGAGCCGATGGCCAATGACTCAGAATAAAATACTAAATAATGACACCAAAGTGCAACTAAAATAGTCCTGTTATCCTGAAAGGAGAGCCCCTTTTTCCAGAAAAAGAAGCTGCTCCCCCACCCTCTCCGCCTGGGAGCGGTCATGGGTGGTCATGATGATTGTCCTCCCTTTTTCCTGCCTGAGGCTCAG
>JBAZFD010000116.1:0-6493 GCA_041653575.1 Thermodesulfovibrionales bacterium | reverse complement strand
AGAGGGCATACGAGATGACGGTGGAGGAGATCCTGGAAAAGCTCAGAGGACAGAAGACAGAAGACAGAGCACAGAGCACAGACGTCTCACCGTCTTTCTCCGAGGTTCACATCGTCGGGGGGCTCCATCCGGACTGGCCCCTTGAATATTACACCACCATGCTCTCCGCCATAAAGAGGGAGTTTCCCTCTCTGGCGATCAAGGCCTTCACCGCTGTTGAGATAGACTACCTCGCCCGGTTGAGCGGCCTCGGGATTGAGGAGACCCTGACAACACTGAAGGCCCACGGCCTCGATCTCATGCCCGGCGGAGGTGCTGAGATATTCGCAAAAGAGGTGAGGGACAGGCTCTGCCCTGAGAAGATATCAGGAGAGAGGTGGCTTGAGGTGATGGAGGCGGCTCATGCAGCGGGGATAAAGACCAACGCCACCATGCTCTACGGCCACGAGGAGAGCATCGAGGACAGGGTAGATCACCTCATGAGGCTCAGGGATCTCCAGGACAGGACAGGCGGATTCCAGGCCTTCATTCCTTTGTCGTACCAGCCGCAGAACACCGATATGGGAGGGTTCTACTCCTCGGGGCTTGACGACCTCAGGACCATAGCGGTCAGCAGGCTCGTGCTGGACAACTTCGACCATATCAAGGCCTACTGGATTATGCTGGGTGAAAAGGTCTCCCAGGTTGCCCTTCTCTTCGGTGCCGATGACCTGGACGGCACGATTATCGAGGAGCGGGTTGGCCACGCCGCCGGAGCCCTGAGCGGTTCGGGGATCAGCAGGGAAGAGCTTATCCATCTCATCGAGAGGGCGGGAAAGACCGCCGTGGAGAGGGATGCCTTCTACAGGCCGGTCCGGTGAGATTCAGAGGACAGGAAAGATGAATATGAAAAGGATAACAAGGGAAGAAGCATTGAAACTTCTCACGGGCTCTGACCTTCTGGAGCTGGGGGAGATGGCTGATGAGATGAGGAAAGGGCTCCATCCTGAGGGGCGTGGCACCTTCATTGTGGACAGGAACATCAACTACACCAACGTCTGCATCAATAAGTGCCGGTTCTGCGCCTTTTACCGGGATGAGGACTCCCCTGAGGCCTATATCCTCAGCAAGGATGAAATTTCCCGGAAGATAGACGAGACCATTGCCCTTGGCGGGACACAGATACTCCTCCAGGGAGGCATCCACCCCGGCCTTGACCTGGATTATTACAAGGACCTCCTCAGCTCCATCAAGGAGAGGTATCGCATCAATGTCCATGGTTTCTCCCCTCCTGAGATCACTTATCTCGCTGAGAAGCACAATCTCTCCATCAGGGACACCCTTACTGCTTTGAGGCAGGCGGGGCTTGATTCCATTCCGGGCGGAGGAGCAGAGATCCTCTCCGACAGGGTGAGGGAGGTGCTGAGCCCGAAGAAGATAAAGTCCTCCCAATGGCTCAAGGTGATGGAAGAGGCCCATCTGATCGGGATGAGGACAACGGCAACGATGATGTTCGGAAGCGTTGAGACACCCGAGGATATCATTGAGCACCTCGACGTGATCAGGGAACTCCAGGACAGGACAGGCGGCTTCACCGCTTTTATCCCCTGGTCCTTCCAGCCGGGGAATACGGAGATAGGACAGAGGACAGAAGTCAGAAGCACTGACGGGATCAGGACGGCGACTGCTGTGGATTATCTCAGGGTTTTGGCGCTGTCGAGGGTGTATCTGGACAACGTGCGGAACGTGCAGGCCTCGTGGGTTACCCAGGGGGTGAAGATGGCGCAGATAGCCCTCAGGTTCGGCGCCAATGACTTCGGCTCCACCATGATAGAGGAAAACGTGGTGAAGGCGGCAGGGGTCAGCTACAGGGTCTCGAAGGAGGACATCATCCAAGCCATCAGGGCCGCCGGATTCATGCCCGCCCAGAGGGATACGTACTATTCAATCATAAGGGAATTTTAGGAGGCGTCATGTCAGACATATACGATGTGATTATCATCGGGGGAGGGCCTGCCGGTTTGAGCGCCGCCCAGTATGCATCACGGGCAAAGCTGAAGACGGTGGTCCTGGACAAGTCATCCACTGCCGGGGCGCTGGCCTTCGCCAGCCTCATTGAGAATTATCCCGGAATATGTAAACCCTTGACAGGCAAGGAGCTCCTGGATATCTTCCGGCGGCAGGCGGAAGAGTTCGGCTCAGAGTATGTGGAGACACAGGTGATCGGAGTCTCCCTGGAAGGGGAGTCGAAGCAGGTCTTCACCATGGAAAAGAGCTATGAGGGTAAGACGGTGATCATCGCCACAGGCTCCATGGGGAGAAAGGCCACCATCAAGGGAGAGGCGGAGTTCCTGGGCAGGGGGGTGAGCTACTGCGCCGTCTGTGACGCCGCCTTTTTCAAGGGAAAGACGGTCTCTGTCCTCGGTGACTCAGAGGAGGCTGCGAAGGAGGCTGCATATCTCAGCAAGTTCGCTGAGACCGTGTATCTTATATCTCCTGCCAAAAAGCTCAAGGCGCCTGACGACCATCCGGTCTTCCAGATACCGAATGTGAAGGTCATTGCCGGACATCTGGTCACGGCAGTCGAGGGGACTGATCTGGTGGAGCGGGTGAGGATGAAGGACCTGGAAGGCGCAGAGAGCAGCCTTGAGCTCTCCGGGGTCTTTGTTTATCTCCATGGGAGCAAGCCTGTTATTGACTATCTCCAGGGGACGGTAGAGATATCCGAGGAGGAGTGCGTTGTCTCGAACAAGATGATGGAGACGAACATCCCCGGTGTCTTCAGCGCAGGAGACGTGACATGCACCGAGGTGAGGCAGGTGGTTGTGGCAGCAGCCCACGGCTGTCTGGCCGCCCTTTCAGCAGAAAAGTTCATTTTCCACAGGAAGAGGAGAAGGCTGGACTGGCACGGGTAGAGAACCGATATGACAAATGATGAGCTGAAGGCAATGGTCCTGGACCATATGGAAAAGGGGTTCCTGGAGAACATCATCGACATGTTCAGGCATGACGAATCCCTCTATCCCCTTGTGGTTGATATGATCCGGGACGAGAGGATGCGGGTGAGGCTCGGCGCCATTGCCCTTGTTGAGGAGCTGGCGCAGGAGAAAAAGGCGCTCTTTGTCCCCCTTATCCCCGGTATCGCCTCCCTCCTCCAGGATTCCAGCCCTACTGTCAGGGGCGACGGGGCATACATCCTCAGCCTCCTGAAGCACAGGGCGGCCCTCCCCTATCTCCTTGAGGCCCGGCAGGATCCCGATGACTCGGTGAGGGAGATCATCGGGGACGCCATCAGGGAGATCCAGTCACTGAACGGCGGTTAAACCCTTGCCTTTGCCGACTTGACGGTGTTTTCCAGGAGCATGGCGATGGTGACCGGTCCCACTCCTCCGGGCACAGGGGTGATGAGTGAGGCCTTGGGCGCAACGGAATCGAAGTCTATGTCGCCGGTGATTTTCCCGTCTTCCATGACATTGATCCCGATGTCCACCACCACCACCCCGTCCTTGACCATGTCGCCGGTGATAAGACCAGGCCTGCCGGTGGCAACGCAGAGGATGTCCGCCTGCCGTGTCATCTCAGCAAGGTTTTTTGTCTCCTTGTGACAGACGGTGACGGTTGCCTCTTTGGTGAGGAGCATGAGGGAGAGGGGCTTTCCCACAGCGAGGCTCTTGCCGATCACCACAGCGTGTTTTCCCCTGATGTCCACATTGTGGTGTTCCAGGAGCCTGATGACGCCGAAGGGGGTGCAGGGAAGGAATCCCAGGTGGGGCTGGACAGGACCGTCCGGCCTGGAGTAGAGCTGAAGGGTGGATTCTTCTGCTGCGAATTTCCCGATGGGGATTGACCCGAGGCCGTCTACATCCTTTTCAGGGAGTATGGAGTTGACGATCTTCCTGCTGTTGATCCTCCGGGGGAGGGGGAAGAATACCAAGAGTCCGTGTATCCGCTCATCGCTGTTGATCATGTGGACGGTATTGAGGATCTCGTTCATGGTGGCTGTCTCGGGGAGTCTGTATTTGTACCGGGTGATCCCGGTCTTTTCGCAGGCCTTGAGCGTTGCCGCGAGGTACTGCCGTGACGAGGAGTTATCACCTACCAGCAAAAGGCCGAGTCCTACATCTATCCCCTGAGCGTTCAGCGCCTGGACTTCCTGCCGGACGTGCCCCTTTATCTCCTCAGCCAGTCCCTTGCCTTCCATGATCTTTGCCATAGAGTATCCCCCCTGTCTTTATGGTTTGTCCTGAAGCTGAATACAATGCGTCGCGTCAATATGTCCGTTGTCATGGTGAGCTTGTCGAACCATGGATTCCCCGATCAGGCCGGAGAATGACAGAAAGATTGCGGACAAGCCGCAATGACAGACATGTGTTTCCTCAGATCTCTGATTTACAGATCCCCTATCGCCTCAAGGAGGTGGGCGGTGCGGGAAAGGTCATCCATCACCGCATCCGCCCCGGCCTCCACGAGGTCCTGCTTTGGGTAAGGTCCGGTTGCGACTCCTATGCAGGCTGCGCCGTAAGGCTTTGCGCAGTGAACATCCCGCGGTGTGTCACCGATGATGATACAGTTCCTGTGCTCAATGGCCCTGCCGGTGAGCGCCTCAAACCTCTTCACCGCTATAGGCAGGAGCATGTTCCTGTCTTCATGGTCGTTGCCGAAGGCGCCTGAGGGGAAATAGGGGTTGAGGTCAAAGGTGTCGAGCTTGATCCGGGCGCCTTCTTCTATATTGCCGGTAAGAAGACCCATGATGTACCGGTCTCCTTCTTTTCTGATCGCCTCCAAGGCCTCCCTGATCCCAGGCTTCAGGTGTTTTTCGTCGTTGCCGATCTCCCTCTTCAGGTTCCTGAGATAGACCTCCATAACAGCAGGGATTGCGCCGTTTTCAGAGGGGAGGTTGTGCTTCCTGAGGGCCTCCTGCATGATCTGGAGGTCTGTTTTGCCTGCCATGGTGATACCGCTGAAGGCCTTTGGGATGGAAAAGAGCTCCTTGAATGCGAGGTCGAGGGACCGGCTCCCCGCTCCGCCGGAATCCATGATGGTTCCGTCTATATCAAAGAGGATCAGTTTCATCGTTTACAATACTTGTTCATTTGGGCCCAAGTCAATTGTTTTCAGGGCGGAGTTGATTTTCTGCGTTGCTTTGCAGTAATCTAATTCTTCACGATTGAGGAGAGGTGTCCGAGCGGCTGAAGGAGCACGACTGGAAATCGTGTGTAGGCTAACCCCCTACCGAGGGTTCAAATCCCTCCCTCTCCGCCATTCTTAACTCGTAAGGCCTGCAAGGTAAAGTGTGAGGAGTTAAGGATCGGCAACAGATCGTTCCAGTCAGTTACGCATTACATTGCATGTCACGTTTTTTCTACAGCCAGGGGCTGGCCCTGCGCAGCAGGCAGGTGTGAACCCCGCCAGGTCCGGAAGGAAGCAACGGTAAGCATTATGTCTGGGTGCCGCAGCAAGCCGGCCCCATAAAGGACCAGCCGCTGGGTGTAGAAAAAATCAAAATCAGCGGAAAACTTCACATCACGAGGATATATGTCTTACCTTGTTCTGGCGCGGAAGTGGAGACCACAGACCTTTGATGACCTTACGGGGCAGGAATCCATATCCCGCATCCTCAAAAACGCCATATCCCTCAACAAGATAGCCCATGCCTACATATTCTCCGGCCCCCGCGGCGTGGGAAAGACCACAACGGCAAGGATACTGGCCAAGGCGCTGAACTGCGTTGACGGCCCGACCATCGAGCCCTGCGGTGTCTGCCCTTCCTGCACCACCATCTCCGACGGCTCATCCATGGATGTTTCAGAGATAGACGGCGCATCAAACACCGGCGTGGACAACATCAGGGACCTGCGGGAGCGGATCAGGTATGCCCCCTCGGGAGGCAAGCACAAGGTTTACATCATTGACGAGGCGCACATGCTCTCTACCTCGGCCTTCAACGCCCTGCTGAAGACCCTTGAGGAGCCGCCGCCCCATGTGATATTCGTCCTTGCCACCACAGAGCCCAAGAAGATACCCGCCACGGTCCTCTCCCGGTGTCAGCACCTTCCCTTCAGGAGGATATCAGGCCAGAAAATCAAGGAGAGGTTGAGGTTCATCACCGAGAGGGAGGGGATCAGGATAACGGACCCTGCCCTGGAGATGGTTGCCCGCGCGGCGGACGGGAGTATGAGAGACTCCCTCACCCTTCTTGACCAGGTTGCTTCTTTTTCTGAAGACATATCCGTTGAAGAGATAAGGGACCTCCTGGGGATCACCGATGTCCAGACCCTCCTCCAGCTGACCTCGGCTGTGATAGAGGGAGACAGGAAGGAGATCATAGAGATCATCGCCGGACTCACCGAGTCAGGCACAGACCTCAAGGCCTTTACCAGGGACCTTCTCCAGTTCATCAGGAACCTCCTCATAGCAAAGATCGTGGGCGACACAACAGGGATCATGGAGCTGAGCGAGGAGGAGACCGGGGCAATAGAATCCATAAAGGGAACCACCGCGGAAGAGCACCTGG
>JBAZFD010000115.1:0-6499 GCA_041653575.1 Thermodesulfovibrionales bacterium | reverse complement strand
ACGGCACGGCGCCGAAGTTGCCGGCAGAACCTTTCAGTGTATGGGCGGCACGGCCAAGAGCTGCGGCGCTTCCTTCTTTAAGGGCGTTATGGATCTCTCCCATCAGTTTTGGGCAGTCTTCCAGAAATATCCCCACAACCTCTGCAAAGAACTCTCTGTCTCCGTCAACGCTCGCCATTGCCACCGTCCAGTCGAAGGCTTCATCAGCCGCGAGCCCGGCCTCCTGCGGCTCCCTTCCATCTCCCGGGGTTGGACCTTTTGCTGCGAGCACCTCCGCTATGGCTGAGAAAAGATCAGCAGCCTTAAGGGGCTTTGAGACATAACCGTCCATGCCGGCATTCAGGCACGTCTCCCTGTCGCCTGCCATGGCGTGGGCAGTAAGAGCGATGATGGGGATGTGCCGGCCGGTAGTCCTCTCTCTTTCACGGATCCTCGCCGTTGCCTCAAGGCCGTCCATTTCCGGCATCTGCACATCCATGAGAATGAGGTCGAAAGGCTGGGCGCCTTCTCTGTCGATGGCAGAAATCACCTCTTTCCCGTTTTGGGCGACCACCACAGCGTGACCTTGTTTTTTAAGCATTGCGGCAGCTATAGCCTGGTTCACCGGATTGTCCTCGGCCAGGACGATCCGGAGGGTGCGTTGTTTTGGTGCATTGTTTTTTAGCCTTGTATAGCGGGTCACGAGGGGAGCTTCAGCCGTTTCAGGCTCGGTTCTGCCCATAACGGTCATGATGGAATCCAGGAGAGATGACTGTTTGACAGGCTTTGTCAGGTAGGCTGAAATCCCCAGCCTGCCGCAGCGGGCTGCGTCTCCGCGCTGGCCCGAGGAGGTGAGCAGCATAATAGCGGGACGTCCGAGGTCAGGAGTTTGCCTTATCTTTTCGACCAGCTCGAAGCCATCCATGCCAGGCATATTGACATCAAGGAGAAGAAGGAGAAGGGGATCTCCTTCCTGTCTGGCCTGTGCCATGACACGCAGGGCCTCCTGGCCGCTATCGGCCATCGTCGGCCTCATGCGCCAGTTCTTCAGCATCTCCTCCAGGATGCGCCTGTTGGTTGCGTTGTCGTCTACGATAAGCACATGCAGTCCCTGGAGTTTGGGGAGTTCCTCCGGAATCTGTTTCACCGTCGGAAGCTTCGGCAGCCCCAGCCGCACAGTGAAGTGAAAGGTACTCCCTTTCCCATAAGCGCTCTCCAGCCATATCTGCCCCCCCATCAGCTCAATCAGCCTGGAGGATATCGTCAGCCCGAGCCCTGTTCCTCCGTACTTCCGGGTTGTGGAGGCATCAGCCTGCGCAAAGGCCGCGAATATGGATTTCTGTTTTTCCGGGGAGATGCCGATTCCTGTGTCGGCAATGGCAAAATGTAGGTATGCCTCATCCTCTTTTACCGTCTCAGCGCTGACTGACACCAACACCTCGCCCTTCTCCGTGAACTTGATGGCGTTACCCACCAGGTTGACAATGATCTGCCTGAGGCGCCCAGGATCTCCAATCACCGCATCGGGGACATCAGGAGGGATGTCGTAGGCAAGTTCAAGTCCCTTTTCCGAGGCGCGCAGGGCCAGGGTGTGGAGGATATCCCCTATACTGTCCCGAAGCTCAAAGTTAATGGCCTCCAGGTCAAGCCTTTGCGCCTCGATCTTTGAGAAATCAAGGATGTCGTTGATTATGGCCATAAGGGATTCGGCAGACAGACTCACCGCGCTGACATAACCGCGCTGCTCCTCCGTGAGTTTCGTATCCATGAGCAATTCTGTCATTCCGATCACGCCGTTCATGGGTGTCCGGATCTCATGGCTCATGTTCGCGAGAAACTCGCTCTTCAAACGGTTCCCCTCTTCAGCCGCCTTCTTTGCAAGGCTCAAAGCCTCCTCCACTTTTTTACGCTCACTGATCTCGTTTTGGAGCGCGGCATTTTTCTGAGCCAGTTCAGTCGTGCGCTCCATTACCCTTGCTTCCAGCTCTTCCTGCGCCTCCAGGAGCTGTCGTGTCCGTTCTTTGACCCTCTGCTCCAGTTCCGCGTTCAGCTTGAGGATATCCTCTTCCGCCGCCTTGCGCCGCTCTACTTCTTCACGGATCTCGTCGAGCATCGCTGTAGTAAAAATAACGAGAAACAGGCCATCAAGTAAGGGGGTGATAACACCGGCAAACTCCAACTCCTGGTTAAAGCGCCCATCCCACAGAAAATCGATAGTCAATACAATCATGACCGAAACAAGCACTGCCGCAATCAAAAACAGTGCGGCAAACCGGAGCTTACTCACCTTGAGAAGGCGGTGAACCATCTGTTTCATTACCTGTTTTAAAAAATGGTTCATTCCCATTTCACTTTGATTTCTCCTCCGCACATGATTAGCCATTTATAAACGAGCTTGGCCAGGACTTTCTGAAGTTTCTATTGCCTTTGGTCAGATACCCAGGGCCATTTCCCCTCCAAAGCATTTATTCTCTGGCTCCCGCCTTTTGGACAAGTATAGCCCCAAAAGAGGCGACATTCAAGATAAAAACAACGAAACCATCTGATATATTTAGAATATTTGTCAATCTAAAGGGAGTTTAAAATCGGCGGAGTTGATATTACGGTATGGCTGGTTCTATGTTTACTTGCAAGCCTACTTCACAGTTCTCAAAAGGGGCCTCTTGGTGTGACTTACCCAGGAAGTCTGCCGCCCATAGCCTGCTTCAGCCCAAGCCTTTTTTGACCTTCTCAGGTGAGCAAAATGAGCTGAAGATGCAGTATACTTGATAAAAAACATAGGGAGAGAAGGGATGGAGATAAGCATAAAGGTTGAGGGAATGAGCTGTGAGCACTGCGTGCGGAGGGTGAAGAAGGCGATAGAGGGGATTCCCGGTGTCATCTCATCAGAAGTGGGAATAGGAACGGCAAAGGTGAGTTTCGATGAAGCAAAGGTGAAAAAGGAAGAGATCATTGCTGCCGTTGAGAAGGCGGGGTACAAGGTGATACAGTAGGGGCGAACGGATGTTCGCCCCTGCCTTTTATTGTCTGAGTTCTCCGCCTGTCTTTTCCAGGATGTAACTCACCAGGGAGCTGTGGAGGGAATCCACCTCCTCATCCCTGAGGGTCCTCTCGGGAGATCTGTACCGGATATGGAAGGCTATGCTCTTCTTTCCTTCTGCAATACCCTTGCCCTGATAGACATCAAAAACCTGGACATCCTCAATGAGATCGGTGTGATAGGAACTGAGCTCTTCCATGATCCCGGCTACTTCCAGAGAGGCATCCAGCAGAATCGCAAGATCCCGGTCCACAGAGGGGTAGCGGGGAATGGCTGTGTACTTCACCAGCTGCTGGGCATAGGGGAAGACCTTATTCAGGTCGATCTCCGCCACCACAATAGAAGGCTTGTTCGCCTTTACCTCAAGAGAGTCGACCACCAGGGGTGAAAGAACGCCGATGAAGCCGATCTTTTCGTCAGCAATAAAGATGTCCGCCGACTGTCCCGGATGGAGAAAGGGCTCTGTGGAACGCCTGACAGAGAAGCCGCTGATCTTCAAGTCCCGGAGAACCGCCTCAACCACGCCTTTTATCACAAAGAAATCAGGGGTGTCGTCCCGGTAAAGGGCCTTTTCCTTCTCACGGTAGGAGATGAGCGCAAACCGCTCCCTCTCATCCGGCAGGGGGGCGTCCTGTGCAAAGAAGACCCTGGAAAGCTCAAACATCCTCATATCCCTGTTTCCATGGGAGACATTGTGAGCCATCACGTTAAGAAGCGCCGGGATCAGGGTGGTTCTCATGAGACTGTCCTCAGCCCTGAGTGGGTTCTTTATCTCTACTGCATTCCTTCTCTCATCGGTTATGTTGAGCCGATCCAGGTCCAGAGGTGACATGAAGCTGAAGTTGACCGCCTCGGTGAAGCCTGACCTGAGAAGGGACTGCCTGATCCGCTCTTTCATCTCCCTGAGCCTCCGGCCCTCGCTCCGGCCATCCATACCGATGGTGGCCTTGGGGAGCTCCGGCTTTATCCGCTCATACCCGTAGATCCTGGCGACCTCTTCGATCACATCAATCTCCCTCTTCATATCCTGCCGGTAGGTAGGGGGCTTTACCTTCACGAAATCAGGGTGCTCACTGATATCGAGTCCGAGCCAGCCCAGGCAGAGGGTGATCTCCTCGCGGCTGAGTGAAGTGCCCAGTATCGCGTTGACCTTGTCGTACCTGACCACGATCTCAGAGGGCTTGTACCCCCTGGGATAGATATCTATTTTACCGTGGATCGTCCCGCCTGCAACCTCCTTCATGAGGTAAGCAGCCCTGTCCAGGGCCTTCTTGAGCATCTTGATGTCCGTTCCCCTCTCAAACCTGTAGGAGGACTCAGACTTCAGGCCCAGTGCCTTGGAAGTCCGCCTGACGGAAATGGGCTCAAAATGCGCGGCCTCAATGAACACGTCGGTTGTGGAGTCGCTTACCTCTGTCTCAAGGCCTCCCATTATGCCAGCTACGGCAATAGGTCTTTCTGAGTCCCAGATGAGGAGAGCGTCGGCAGTCATCTCCCTTTCCACGCCGTCGATTGTCTTTATCCGCGGTTTTTCTCCGGTAACTGCCTTCGGGGTTCCTATACGCATCCTTGAGCCCCTGATGGTTGTCAGGTCAAAGGCATGCAAGGGATGGCCGAGCTCCAGAAGAACATAGTTCGTCACATCCACCACATTGCTTATGGCCCGGATACCGCACTTCTCCAGCCTCGTCCGCATCCATTCAGGGGAGGGACCGATCTTCAGCCCTCTCACAACCCTGCCTGCATACCTGTGGCAGAGATCCGGATCGATAATATCTGCATTAAAGCCCAGCTCACCTGTCTCAGCCATGACGTCATGATCAGGAAGCCTGTAAGGTATCCTGTAGGCGGCAGAGAGCTCCCTGACGATGCCGATGATGCTCAGGCAGTCAGGCCTGTTGGGCGTAACGTTCACTTCGAAGACCCAGTCGTCATCCACAGCCTCAATGGCCTCAACCTCAAGGCCGATCATAGTCAGCCTGTGGGCCACATCAGCAGCAGCGCCGGGCACATCAATGAATTCCTTCAGCCAATGAAAGGAGACTCGCATCAGAATTGCCTCAGAAAGCGTATATCGTTTTCGTACAAGAGCCGCAGATCATCTATGGAATACTTCAGCATGGCGATCCTCTCAATGCCCATGCCGAAGGCGAAGCCGGAATATTCTTCAGGATCGTACCCCACATTTTCAAAGACAACGGGATTCACCATACCTGCTCCCAGGATCTCAAGCCAGCCCGACCCCTTGCAGACCCTGCACCCTGAGCCGTTGCAGAGGATACAGCCTATATCAACTTCGGCTGATGGCTCGGTAAAGGGGAAGTAACTCGGACGGAACCTCACCGGCGTGTCCGGCCCGAACATCTGCTGAAGGAAGGCCTCAAGCACACCCTTGAGGTGGCTGAAGGTGATCCCTTTATCCACCATGAGCCCCTCGATCTGGTGGAACATGGGTGTGTGCGTTATGTCGGCGTCGCAGCGGTAGACCTTACCGGGGGCGATAAACCTGAAGGGAGGCTTGCTCTTCTCCATGATCCTCACCTGCACAGGCGAGGTATGCGTCCTCAGGACCACATCGCTGCTCACATAGAAGGTGTCCTGCATGTCCCGGGCCGGGTGGTCTTTCGGGATGTTCAGGGCCTCGAAGTTGTAGTAGTCCAGCTCTACCTCAGGGCCTTCCTCTATGGTAAAGCCCATCCGGATAAAGATCTCAGCCATCTCGGCCAGTGTCCTGTTGACGGGATGCTCCCTTCCGAAGGCTGTCTGCTTCCCCGGCAGGGTGACATCGATAGATTCAGAACGGAGCTGCGCATTCAGCTCCGCTGTTTTCAGCTCCGACTCGCGGGAAGAGATCCCGGCATCCATGAAATCCTTGAGCTCATTGATCCGTTTCCCGGCAGCGGGCCGCTCCTCAGGAGAGAGGGAGGAAAGGGACTTCATCTCCGAGGTGATGGTTCCCTTTTTCCCCAGATACTTCACCTTGAGCAGGGACAGGCCTGTCATGTCACTGACAGACCTGAGCTCCTCGATGAACCTTTCCCTGATCGCTTCCATCATAGCCTTTTATTGGTTCCCCTGTTCCCCGAGATGACCAGGGAATCTATGCCTTGACCTGGCTGACCAGATCGCTGAAGGCCTTGGGATCATTGAATGCCAGATCGGCAAGGGCCTTCCTGTTCAGGGTGATGTTCGCCTTCTTCAGGCTGTCCATGAACTGGCTGTAGGACATACCCATGGACCTTACTGCTGCGTTGATCCTGGTTATCCAGAGCGCCCTGAACTCCCTCTTCTTCAGTTTCCTGTCCTTATAGGCAGCAAGGAGTCCCTTGTCCACCACCTGGGCGGCAACCTTGTATACCTTGCTTCTTCCCCCGTACTGGCCCTTCGCCATATCGAGGACCTTTTTATGGGATCTCTTTGTCTTGAATCCGCCTTTTGCCCTGGGCATCTTACTTCCTCCTTCTCAAGCGGTAAACTCAC
>JBAZFD010000114.1:0-6529 GCA_041653575.1 Thermodesulfovibrionales bacterium | reverse complement strand
CTGATCTCACCGAGGAGGTCCTCCACCTGGCCCCTCACCGGCCTCACAACCATCCTCGGGTCCATGAGGCCTGTGGGCCTGATCACCTGTTCCACCACCCTTCCATCGGCCTTTCTCAACTCATAATCCCCTGGTGTGGCTGAGACATAGATCACCTGGTTCAGCCGCTTCTCGAACTCCTCGAACCTCAGGGGCCTGTTGTCCAGGGCTGAGGGGAGCCTGAAGCCGTAGTCAATGAGGTTCTGCTTCCGTGACCTGTCCCCTGCGTACATCCCCCCGATCTGGGGGACTGTGGCGTGGGACTCATCAATGACCATGAGGTAATCCCCCCCTGAGGGCCCGCTGATGAGGTAGTCCAGGAGGGTGTAAGGAGGCTCGCCGGGGAGCCTGCCGCTCATGTGGCGTGAGTAGTTCTCTATGCCGTGGCAGTAGCCGAACTCCTTGAGCATCTCCATGTCGAAGAGGGTCCTCTGTTCTATCCTCTGGGCGTAGAGGAGCTCGGCCCTGTTCCTGAAGTAGACCATTCTCTCCTTCATCTCCTTTTTGATGGAGGCAAAGGCTTTCTCCAGCTTGGGTTTCGGCGTTATCCAGTGGCTGTTGGGGTAAAGGACAAGCTTCTGTAGCTTCCTGATCCTCTCACCTGAGAGGGGATCGAACTCCGAAATGGAGTCTATCTCATCGCCGAAGAACTCTATCCTGATTGCCCTGTCCGAGGAAAAGGCAGGCTGGATGTCCACCACATCCCCCCTCACCCGGAAGTTGCCCCTCTTGAGCTCCCTGTCGGACCTCACATAGAGCATCTCCACCAGGCTTTTGAGGAGCTCGTCCCGCTCAGTCCTCATCCCTTCCTCAAGAAAGAGGTGCATTCCCAGGTAGTCCTCAGGGGAGCCGATGCCGTAGATGCAGGAGACTGAGGCCACAACGATCACATCCTTTCTCTCCAGGAGAGACATGGTGGCTGAGTGCCGCAGCCTGTCTATGTCGTCGTTGATCATGGCGTCCTTTTCAATGTAGGTATCCGTTGTGGGGATGTACGCCTCGGGCTGGTAGTAGTCATAGTAACTCACAAAGAACTCCACAGCGTTTTCCGGGAAGAGCTCTTTGAACTCTCCAAAGAGCTGGGCAGCGAGGGCCTTGTTGTGGGCGATGACAAGGCTGGGCTTGTTTGCATTGGCGATGACGTTTGCAATACTGAAGGTCTTCCCCGATCCGGTGACCCCCAGGAGGACCTGGTGTTTTGCTCCCTTTCTGATCCCTTCAGAGAGCTCTTCAATTGCCCTGGGTTGATCACCCCTGGGGGTGAAGTCGGTTCTCAGTTTAAATTCAGCCATAAGTTTATGTTAAAATAAAATCCTGAAAAGAGAAAAGAGACGCAGATTCAGGAAGGGATATGACTTTTTTCGCTCAGTGCACCAAGGAGTTTCTTGTTTCTGAATATTCCCATTGAGTGGCCGGAAGATGGGTTTTTGGGGTCTGACCCCAAAGCAGATTACAATCACAATCCCTTAACATAAGAGAGGACAGATGCGTTTTTATCAGCCTCACGAGGAATGCGGCGTCTTCGGGGTTTTTGGTCATCCCGAGGCAGCCAATCTTACCTACCTTGGTCTCTATTCCCTCCAGCACCGCGGGCAGGAGGGGTCCGGAATATGCTCATCAGACGGAAAAAACCTTCATGTTGAAAAGTCCATGGGCCTTGTGGCCGATGTCTTCAGCGAAAAGCGGCTGAAACGGCTCCCCGGCGAGATAGCCATTGGACACAACAGGTACTCCACAGCAGGGAGCAGCTCCCTGAAGAACGTCCAGCCCCTCATGGCGAACTATGCCCTCGGATCCATCGCCATTGCACACAATGGAAACCTGGTGAATGCCGAGGTGCTGAAGAAGGAGCTCGAGGCTGAGGGCGCCATATTCCAGTCCAGCTCCGACAGCGAGGTGGTCCTTCACCTCATTGCCCGTTCGCAGCACCAGAACCCCTATGACAGGATCATAGACGCCCTGAGGCGGATCAGCGGCGCCTTCAGCATCATCTTCCTCAGAGAAAACGAGATCATTGCAGCACGGGATGCCTACGGTGTCAGGCCCCTCTGTCTCGGGAAGGTGGACGGCGCTTATGTGGTTGCCTCTGAGACCTGCGCCTTTGACCTCATCGGCGCTGAGTACATCAGGGACGTGGAGCCCGGTGAGATGGTGGTGATCAATGAAGAGGGGGTCAGGTCCATCCGCGCCCTGAACTCAACCCGGAAGGCTCATTGCATCTTCGAGTATATCTACTTTGCCAGGCCCGACAGCTACATCTTCGGCCACCACTGCGTGAACACCATGAGGCAGAACCTGGGAAGGCAGCTGGCAAGGGAGTCCATGGTGGACGCAGACATCGTCATTGCAGTCCCTGACTCAGGCGTTCCGGCAGCCATCGGTTACGCCAAGGAGGCTGAGCTTCCCTTTGATTTCGGTCTCATCAGGAACCATTATGTGGGAAGGACCTTCATCGAGCCCAAGCAGAACATCAGGCATTTCGGCGTGAAGATAAAGCTCAACCCCGTGAGGGATCTCCTCCAGGGAAAGAGGGTGGTAGTTGTGGACGACTCCATTGTCAGGGGCACCACCTCAAAGAAGATCGTGAAGATGATCAGGGAGCTGGGAGGGGCCAAAGAGGTGCATATGCGGATCTGCTCCCCTCCGACCATAGCCCCCTGTTTCTACGGCATAGACACACCGACGAGGCAGGAGCTCATCGCCTCCACCCATCAGACTGATGAGATCAGGAAGTATATCACTGCCGACAGCCTCTCCTACATAAGTCTTGAGGGTCTGAAGGGGATAGTCCCCGACTCGGGGGATTACTGTTCAGCCTGTTTCGATAACGAATACCCCATCACCTTCCCCGGCACCCGGCTGGAGCAGATGGAACTGACCTTCATCTGAGATGCTCCACGCCATCCAGTCCATCTACACAACCAACCTCGGCATCAGGCGGGATGAGCGGGTCCTTGTCTTTACCGACAGGATCTCTTCCCGCGAATCAGTGGATGAGAGGGACTGTTGCAGGAGGGACCGGCTGAGGGATATCTCCCTCCTTACCGCTGAGGTGGGGAAGTCCTTTGCGAAGAAGCTATCCTACCTGGAATACGAGGCCCCCGGAAGCCACGGGGTAGAGCCGCCAAGGGATCTCTGGGAAGCGGCCTTCGGCAAGAGGGCGGTAAAGGCGCTGGATGATGAGGGGCTTCTTTCGCCCCTGCTGAAGAAGGAGATCGGCAGTGATGACCTCAGCCGTGTTGAGGCGATAATAAAGCGGCAGAGCCGTTCTTCAGTGGATGCGGTGATCGCCCTGTCAAACTACTCCACCAGTCACACCCGATTCAGGGATCTCCTCACCAGGATCTGTGGATGCCGTTACGCCAGTATGCCGCTCTTTGACGCCTCCATGATTGAGGGCCCGATGAGCGTTGACTGGAAGACACCCCGCAAAAGGACTGTGGCTGTAGCAAAGGTCGTTGACAAGGCGGTGAAGGTGGAGATAAAGACCCCCAACGGCACAGACCTGACCCTCTCGAAGCAGGGGAGAAAGGCCCTGCCTGATACGGGCATCCTCACAAAAGAGGGCTCCTTCGGCAACCTCCCGGCAGGAGAGGTCTACCTTGCCCCCTGTGAAGGGACTGCCCAGGGGAAGCTCGTCCTTGACTGGGCTCCCACGAGGGCGCTTGCATCACCAGTCACCCTCACCATCAGGGACGGCTCTGTTGAAGAGGTAGCCGGTGATGAGCCCTATGCCGTGACCCTCAGGAAGAAGATAGGGGAGAGGCAAGAGAACAGGAACATCGCTGAGCTGGGCATAGGAACGAACGACAGGGCATTACGTCCTGACAACATCCTGGAGTCCGAGAAGATCCTGGGCACTATCCATATAGCCCTGGGGGACAACAGCTCCTTCGGCGGCACGGTGAAGACCCCTTTCCATCAGGACTTCATTTTCTTCAGGCCCACCGTGACGCTCATCATGAAGGACGGCACAAAGACCGTTCTCCTGAAAAACGGCTCCATGGTGATCTGAGCAGTGGAACCGGTAGTCGTTTACATCACAGCCTCCAGCGAGGAAGAGGCGGCTGAGATCAGCCGGGCCCTTGTTGAGGAGCGGCTCGCAGGCTGCGTGAACATCGTCAGGGGTATCCGCTCCATCTATTCCTGGGAGGGAAGGGTGGAGGACGAGGCAGAGGTCCTGATGATCGTCAAGAGCCGGAGAGGGCTCTTCGAAAGGCTCTCCCGGAGGGTGAAGGAGCTCCACAGCTACACCGTTCCCGAGGTCATAGCCCTGCCGGTCATGGAAGGCTCTGCTGATTACCTGAACTGGCTGCAAGGGGCGACGGAATGAAGGAGACTGCTTTCACCGGGCTCATCTGCAAGGGCCATTGCCGATACTACAAAGAGGGAAAGGAGGAGCTCCATTGCGGTGGCTATTCCTTCCTGAGGGAACACCTCACCCCTTCAGAGCTCTCATCTCAGCTCGCGGTCTCCGGAAAGGCTGAGACAGCAGGCGAAGACCGGGAATTCCTGGACGCCCTATGCAAGAACTGCGATTTTTTCGTCGACGGCTGCGACTTTGCAGAAAACCGGTCAGGCCCGCCCTGCGGCGGATACGCAATAGTCCGTATTATCAGCTCACGGTGATCTCCTGAGTCTGTCATTGCGGCTTGTCCGCAATCCTTCTGAAAAGGGATTCCCGACAAGCGGGAATGACAGCACTGAGGCATTTACCCATGACATCATTACCAATACCTTGTTTCCCGGAGAGCCATAGATGATCCCCTATCCCAAGATCGATCCTGAAATCCTCAAGGTCGGCCCCCTTGCTGTGAGGTGGTACGGCCTCATGTACCTTGCAGGCTTTGCCGCATCCTTCCTCCTCGTGAGGAGCCGGATAAAGAAGAAGGCCCTCCCGCTGGGGAAGGAGTTTCTTGAGACCCTCTATACCGGGCTTGTCATCGGCCTTCTTCTGGGAGCCCGGTTCGGGTACGTCCTCTTCTACAACCTGCCTTTTTATCTGGAGAATCCCCTCGATGTCTTCGCCGTCTGGCACGGAGGCATGTCTTTCCACGGAGGCATGATCGGGAGCATTCTCGCCGGTTACTGGGTTTGCAGAAAGGCAGGGGTGGATTTCTGGCAGATTACAGATCTTGTAGTTGTTACGGTCCCCATCGGCCTCGGCCTGGGACGGCTGGCGAACTTCATAAACGGGGAGCTCTTCGGCAGGGTCACTGATCTCCCCTGGGCCATGATATTTCCTGACGGCGGGCCTCTCCCGCGGCATCCCTCCCAGCTCTACGAGTTCCTTCTGGAAGGTGTCCTTCTTTTCACGATTCTCTGGACAGTCAAGGACAGGACATCAAGGACAGGCGTCCTGTCCTCTCTCTTCCTCATCCTCTACGGCCTCTTCCGGTTCACTGTTGAGCTTGTCCGCGAGCCCGACGTTCAGGTTGGATACATCCTCGGTTTCCTCACCATGGGCCAGATCCTCAGCGCCGCCATGATCCTTCTCGGCCTGGGGCTCATGTATCTCAGGAAGAGGGCCTGAGTGGGTATGCGCTCAATGTTTTTGAAACGCAGAGATTGCACGCTTTAAACATACGCGCCTCCAGTAATGAGCCACAGGTAGTGTGCTATTCGCAACAGATTGAACCTCTTTGTCAATAGCGAGAGTGTTTCCAAAATCCACCATCAACTTTGCGCGGGGATGCATTTGAACGGTTTCAGCGGGCCGTCTTGCCTCGCCGGAACGGTGAGGCGGCCCGGTGCCTCGGAGCGAAGCGAGAATGAGTGAGAATGCGTCCCCGCGCAAACACCGTATTTTTTTTGATGGTGGATTTTGGTGTTTCATTCATGCCTTTTCACTGGCCTCTCGCAAATGGCGTCGTGAGTTTCCCTTATCCCCCCTCAGAATGTAATTGCAGCCATCGATGTGCTTTGCTGGTCAGGCGATACCGCTGGGTAGGGCTGCGCGGGGAGTCGGGCTGGGTGCGTTCAATCCAGTCGCCTTCCAGCGCCGGATTGAGGTAGTTTTCCCGGAATGTGGGGCGGTGGGACAGTCCCAGTGCCTTCATGAGGTCATTGCCGCCCAGTTCAGAGGTTCCGAGAGCCTGTATGAGCGCGGCTACTTGGTCGGTTAGTTGGTCGGTTACTTGATCGGTGGCCACGGCCTCATTGATGGCATCTCGCAAGGCGCTGAGCATGAACTCGACAAACGGAGTGGCGTCGGCACGCTGATCAGCCTCAGCCAAGACCTGATAGTAGGCATCCTGCCGTTCGCGGATGACGGTCTCCACCGGCAGGGAAGCCAGGAGCGGCTTCCAGGTACGCAGGATCAGGGTTTGCCACAGCCGCCCCATGCGTCCGTTGCCGTCGGCAAAGGGATGTACGAATTCGAGCTCGTAATGAAAAACGCAACTGGCAACTATGGGGTGGTCGCTGGTGTTTTTAAGCCAATTGAGCAGGTCTGCCATTAGCTTCGGCACCCGGCCAGCAGGCGGAGCCA
>JBAZFD010000113.1:0-6546 GCA_041653575.1 Thermodesulfovibrionales bacterium | reverse complement strand
CAGGCCTATTATAAGGGCAGGCAGATCGCGGAAAAGCTGAGGGAGGTGATCCCGAGGCAGCTCTTTGAGATAGCCATTCAGGCCGCCATCGGCGGGAAGATCATTGCCAGGGAGAGCATCAAGGCCATGAGGAAGAACGTGCTGGCGAAATGCTACGGCGGCGATATCACGAGAAAGAGAAAACTCCTGGAGAAGCAGAAGGAAGGGAAAAAGAAGATGAAACAGATAGGCAGGGTGGAGATACCCCAGGAGGCATTCCTCTCGGTGCTGAAGGTGAAGGAGTAATTATGGCCAGGAGGAGAGAGAGCAAGGTATGGGAGTACACGAAGGCGATTGTTACGGCATTTCTTCTTGCCATTGTGATAAGGACCTTTGTCGTCCAGGCCTTTAAGATTCCTTCGGGCTCCATGCTCGACACCCTTCTCATCGGTGACCATATCCTGGTAAACAAGTTTATGTACGGCACACCGGTGGACATACCCTTTACGAGCATCAATCTCTTCAGGATGCCCGGTTTTTCGAAGCCGGAGCGGGGAGATATCGTTGTCTTTAAGTATCCCGAAGACCCCACCAGGGATTTCATCAAGAGGGTCATCGGCACGGAAGGCGATGTGATAGAAGAGCGGAACAAGATCGTCTATGTGAACGGAAAGGCCCTGCATGAGCCCTACATCAAGCATGTGGATCCGACAAACGGCATTGCCATGAGAGACAACTTCGGCCCCTACATAGTGCCCAGGGGGAAATGCTTTGTCATGGGCGACAACAGGGACCAGAGTTACGACAGCAGGTTCTGGGGGTATGTGGACCTCACGGAGGTGCGCGGCAAGGCCTTTGTTATCTACTGGTCATGGGATAATGAGAGGTTCTCTCCCCGGTTCGGCAGGATAGGGAATATCATCCGCTGATGTTTACCGGTCTGATTCTTGAACTGGGTGAGGTGGTATCCCTGAAAAGGGGCTCTGAGGGGGCTGTCCTTACGGCAAAGGCCCCGGAGTCCTCACAGGATGCGGTCATGGGCGACAGTATTGCCGTCAACGGTGTCTGTCTCACTGTGGTTGGGATTGACAAGGGGATTCTTTCCTTTGATGTCTCTTCAGAGACCCTGAGGAGCATAAACATCGGCAGTCTGGGATCTGGGGAGAGGGTGAACCTTGAGCCATCCCTGACCCCACAGTCCCGGATGGGCGGCCACTTTGTCACCGGCCATGTGGAAGGTGTAGGAAGGGTCAGGTCCCGTTCCCGGACAGGAAATGCGGTGAGGATAGAGATAGAGGCGCCGGAAAAGGTCCTTGCCTACCTGGTGGAAAAGGGATCGATTGCCGTGGACGGGATCAGTCTTACTGTTGTGGATGTCATGAGGGATGCCTTCAGTCTTGTCATCATTCCCCATACGGCAAAGCTGACCACCATAGGCTTCAAGTCTGCCGGTGATACGGTGAACCTTGAGCCGGATATCCTGGGGAAGTATGTGGCGAAGTTTCTTGCCGCCAGGGCTGGAGGCTCTGATGAGCGGCTCCTTTCGGTCCTGAAGGGGTCGGGATTTATTGCTTCCTGAATTACAGATTCCGGCAGAGGGAAGCAGGCCGTGCCCGGTTCTCCCTTTGAAAAAGTTGAGCGCGGCAGATCTTCAATTGTTTTTGCAAATCATGAAGGCATATAATACCAACATATAACGAAGTATCGGAGACTACAAAAAACACTACGAAAAGAACGGTTACGGGCTATGGAGGGGTGAAGGGCCATCGCCATGGTCTTCGGTCTTGTGAGGAGTACGATGATTAAGGAAGAGAAGCTGCCGCAACTGATTATCAAAGGAAAAAAACTTCTGGCCCCCATCATTCAGGGGGGAATGGGCGTCGGCGTCTCTCTTGCCCCCCTTGCCGCGGCTGTCGGGCGTGAGGGCGGTCTCGGCGTCATATCCAGCGCCTGTCTCGACAGGCTGGTTTCAAAGAGGACAGGGAAGAAGCACGACACTTACTCGGCTGCGCGCGACGAGATCGCTCTGGCAAAGGAGTCAGGCGGGCTGGTGGGAATCAATATCATGGGCGCACTGGTGCGTGATTTTGAGGAGTCGGTGAAGGCGGCCATTGACGAGGATGTGGATGCAATCATCTCCGGAGCCGGGCTTCCCCTGAATCTCCCTGCCATCAGGCCTCCGAAGGATACAGCCCTCATCCCCATAGTCTCTTCAGCCAGGGCTCTTGAGCTTATATGCAGGAGATGGGAGCGCCTCGGCTACCGGCCTGACGCTGTTGTTCTCGAAGGCCCTCTTGCCGGAGGTCATCTCGGCTTCAAGATCAACGAGGTTGACCTGGAGTCCAACAGGCTTGAAAATCTGCTGCCTCCTGTCAAGGATACGGCAAAGAAGTACGGCGATTTCCCTGTCATCGTTGCCGGAGGGATCTATACCCACGACGACATAGTCAGCTTTATGAAGATGGGCGCAGACGGGGTCCAGATGGGCACCCGGTTTCTGGCCACTGAAGAGAGCAGCGCCTCAGAGGAGTACAAGCAGGCGGTTGTCGGTGCAACGGAAGAGGATATCGTTGTGGCCAATGATCCTGGCTCGCCCTGCGGCCTGCCGTTCAGGGTCATCAGGCAATCCCCCATGTACGTCTCTGCCCAGCAACGTCTCAGGTCGCCGAAGTGCGACAAGGGGTATGTCCTGCTGAAGGACAAAGAGGGCCGATTCAGCGTCTGCCCTGCAAAGGAAAGCAACGAGCATCATTTCTGTATCTGTAACGGCCTGTTGAGTTCAGCAGCCTACAACCGCGATAAAGAGGAGCCGCTTTATACGGTGGGGACGAATGCTTGGAGAGTGGACAGAATCATGTCGGTTAAGGCCCTCATGGAAGAGCTCACCGGGAAGGCCATATAGCTGAAGCCTTGCTGAAGGGTGCAATAAAATAAGGGAGGAGGCGCGCAGCGCCTCCTCCCTTATTTTATTCTCCTCGATATTGCCTTGAACTCCTCGGTCCCTGAGACCCTGAGGATCTGGAATAGGGCGGTCTCTGTGCAGGTGATGACAGCCCCTGCATCTCTCATGAAGGCGAGACCGGTGTCCCTGTTTTCCTTGTTCCGGGAGCAAACTGCATCCCTTACGACATGGACATGGTATCCCTCCCTGAGGAGGCCCAGGCAGGTCTGGAGCACGCAGATATGTGTCTCCATCCCTGTGATGATAACGGTCTTTCTCCCTGTTTCCCTGAGCCTGTCCCTGAAGGCAGCCTCCTCGCAGCAGTTGAAGGCGAGCTTTTCCACAGGCTCACAGGAGGAGAGGGCCTCTCTCAGCTCCGGAACCGTCTGTCCGAGTCCCTTGGGGTACTGCTCAGTGACGATCAGGGGCATCCGGACCATCCGCGCCAGTTCTATGAGATGGAGGCAATTCCCGATCACCTCATCTCTCTGTTTCATTGCCGCTGCAAGTCTGTCCTGGATGTCAACGATGATGAGGGCCGCATCCTGTCCGCTCAGAAGATACTTATCCATGCTCTTCTCCCTTGTATTGTTCTTTCTCTTTGATTCTTATGAGATTGATGACTTCCCGGATTGTCTCTGCCGGGGATAGTCTGTCCGTTTCAATGGTGAGCTCCGGGCAGAGCGGTTCTTCATAGGGCGCATTCATGCCGGGCACCGGCCAGCCTTCCCTTCCCTTGTGGTAGATCGCTGACGGCGCCCCATGGGTCTCTTTCCGCGCTGACTCTCTCTCTGAGCAGAGGACTACAGGGCATTTCAGATAGACCTCGGCAAAGCCCGGTATGAGTTTTCTGGCTAGGTCGCGCCATCGTTTCATGTTGCCTGTTGCATCAATAATCACGGGATGTCCGAGCTCAGAGAGCAGCTTTGCCGTATAGACCAGGGACCGGTAGACCAGCTCCCGTTCCGTCTCTGAATAGGTAGGCTCAGGTGTGACAATTTTTCGCATCTCATCCATCCTGAGGATGACCATCAGGGGGATGAGTCCTTTCACCCCTTCTGCAATGGTGCTCTTGCCGCTTCCCGGAAGTCCTGTGATCCAGATGACAGGTTGCATGGAAAAGTATACTACAGGAGTCTCCGGCTCAGGCTGAAGAATTGTCCGAGCATTTCCTTTCGTTTTTCCTGGATTTTCGTGAACCGCCTGGTGAACTCCCTGTATTTCCTGGCGGACCCGCTGTCCATATGATTCAGGAGGGGGGTACAGAAGTACCAGTTGCACCTGAAGGGCCGGACTGACCGCTCAAATACACATCCCCCCTGCCCGAGGAACTGACAGGGCGCGGTATCCTCAACCCCTTCCCTGTATTGGGGAGGCTCAAGCCCGAGACCGCAGATGTAGATCAGGTCGTCGAGGGCATAATACCCATGTCTGTTGATACAGCAGACCTCCCGGCATGAGGGACATACAGCAGAGGTGAATTCCTGTATCAACGGGTCTATCTCCTCTGTGAGTTTTTTTACCTGGTAAGCCAGATACTTCACATCCCGGAGGCAGGTATCCCTTTCAAAAAGGGCGCTGAGGCGCTGGAGAAAATTCCCCCATCGTTCCTTGTCTTGCCAGGAGGGCATCATGCCGATCTGAAAATCAGGGCTGTCCATCCCTCTATGGTATAGTAAAGGCTGATATTTTACCAAGGGGGGAATGATGAGGTGCCGTGAGTGCAGCTATGTGCTGAACCTTGTGATGACGTGAAGCTCCGTATTTCTGCGCTGCACGGGATGCGGCAAGACATTTACCATCGCCGAGTACAAAGAAGAGATCGATGAAGAGACATGGAAGCGGATTTCCAACCGTTCCTGCAACAGGGTATAGGAGGTCAGGCCATTTCCCTGATCATTATTGACGGATACAATGTCCTTGGCATTCTCCATGGGGATATGGAAAAGGCCAGGACCGGGTTCATTGATCTCCTGATCCAGTACAAAAAAATCAGGGGACATGAGATCACCCTGGTCTTCGACGGATACAAAAACGGCCCCGGCAGGGAGCAAGCCCTGACACGAGGCGGGGTGAGGATCCTCTACTCCGGCCTTGGTGAGCGGGCTGATGACCTGATAAAGAGGACCATCTCAGCCACGAGGAAGGAATGGATTGTGGTAAGCTCGGACAGGGATATTGTCCGTCATGCCTGGGCGGTCAGCTCCATCCCTGTTCCCTCGGAGATTTTTCTGGATACCATTAACCGCAGGATTCTTGATTGCGACACAGGCAGAGAAGCAGTTGAGGATGAAGAGGCCTTCCCTTCCCGTGATGACGATGATCTCTATCATGACCGGCCTTCAGGGGGGAACCCCCACAGGACTTCCCGGAAGGATCGGGCTCTGAAAAAGGCTTTGAGCAAGTTGTGATGGATTACCGCGGATCCTCCCGGAACCTTTCAGGGAAGGTCCCCTCTCTCCCTTAATTTTATCCTGAGGCGTTCGGTTCTCTTTTTTTCTTGTTGTAGTCACATGCCCTACTGCCGGAACAGGGTTTATCCTTCCATGTCATTCAATATGAAATAACCCGTCCCCTTTCGTCACCTGCAAATTATTGATTATTAAAGAATTGTTAGGTTTTTCCTTAGCTCTCTTTTAAGCCTCCTTTCTGTAGAATGGGACTAAGGCATTAAACAGGATAGGGACCCTGTTACAGTGTGAACATGCGTTGTCTGCGTAAAGGAGGAGGCAATGAACGCATCAGGGTCTGCCGGTGGGTCCGGTCTTGTATTGGCTTTATGGACTGCTGTATCCGGTTTGCTTACGGTGAAGGGTGTTGGCTTGTACGCCGATTTTCTTGCCGACATGTTTGAAACAATCAATAATGCCCTTGCCGTCATAGGGCATTGACGGAACAACGGTATTGCATTGTCTGTGTTCCTGAGGGGTGGTGGCTGTTCACGCCGCCTCTTTTTTTGAATTCTTGATCTGAGCCGCCCGGACAGGATAGACTTATTGTTATTTCCTGGGAGCGGAACATATTCAGGCCATCTGACACAATCAATCTTGTCTTTAATTTTATTCTCTTAATGGTAACGATAGCTTTCTCCGGCAGGATCCCCCTTGCCGGGAATCTGATCGTTCTCTATGCATCCCTTATCGTCTTTCAGGTTTTTATCGTTTATAGCCACAGGATCAACTCTTTTCTCAGGCTTACCAGGGATATCCTGTTCCCTGTCATCAGCATCATCATTATTTTCGACAGCCTCGGGCTGATCGTTCATGCCGTCAACCCGCAGGACCTGGATTATCTGCTCATCAGGCTGGATTACAGGCTCTTCGGCGGATATCCCACCATTTCCCTTGAACAGGTGATGCATCCCCTTCTGACGGATCTGCTTCAGCTCTCCTATACTACTTATTATTTTCTCCCTGTCGCCCTGGGAGTCTCCCTGAAGCTCCGGGGAAAAGAGGAGGAATTCAATCATGCCCTCTTTCTCATCCTCCTCTGCTTTTATCTCTCCTATATAGGGTATATACTTGTCCCAGCCCTGGGGCCGAGGTATGCCATGGAGCATTTGCAGATACAGCAGTTGAAGGGGCTTTTTCTGTCCGGGTACATCCAGGAAACGCTGAACTTCCTTG
>JBAZFD010000112.1:0-6578 GCA_041653575.1 Thermodesulfovibrionales bacterium | reverse complement strand
TCCCCCCTTCTCCGCATTGGTGCTGTCGGAGAGCAGGAGGAGGGTCCCCCTCTCCCCGTACTCCGAAAACTTGTGGAAGTCCATGAGCTCGCCGTCCACGGGGGTGGGATCGAGCTTGAAGTCGCCGGTATGGACAATGCTCCCTAAGGGAGTCCTGATCCCCAGGCCGACGCCGTCCACGATGCTGTGGGTGACCCTGATGAACTCCACGGTAAAGGCCCCGCCCAGCTCAACCACATCCCGGGGCTTCACCGGGATGAGCTCTGCATCGGTGAGGCCGTACTCCTTCAGCTTCTCTTTTACCAGAGCCAGGGTGAGGGCTGTCCCGTACACAGGGACCTTCAACTCCCTCAGGAGAAATGGAAGCGCCCCTGTGTGGTCCTCATGTCCGTGGGTGAGGACCACGCCCTTTACCTTCTCCCGGTTTTCAAAGAGGTAGGACATGTCGGGGACGACAAAGTCCACACCCAGCATATCCTCCTCGGGGAACATGAGCCCCGCATCCACAACCATAATCTCATGACCGTACTGGTAGACGGTCATGTTCAGTCCGATCTCCTCGACCCCTCCAAGGGGAATGACATTCAGGGATTCTATCTCCACTTTTCCACCAGCTCCTCAATTGTGATCTCACCGTTCATGACCTGTCTGATCATGGGTGTTGCAGACGGCGCACCCGTCCCTTTGCTTTTTACCTCGACAATCTCTTCAGCCGCGCTGAAAAAGGCGTCAGCCACCGCAGGGTCAAACTGCCCCCCCCTCTGATCCCGTATATATACCATTGCCTCCTGGATGGACCAGGCAGGCTTGTAAACCCTCTCTGACGTAAGGGCATCATAGACATCGGCAAGGGCAACAATCCTCCCTGAGAGGGGGATCTCCTCACCGCGCAGCTTCAGGGGATAACCCGTTCCGTCCCACCTCTCATGGTGGCTCAGGGCGATCTCCCTGGCCAGCTCCAGAAGGGGTAGGGAAGTGCCGCTGAGTATCTCAGCCCCAATGGTGGTGTGGAGCATCATGATCCTGGACTCCTGTGCCGTCAGCTTGCCGGGCTTCAGGAGCAGGCAGTCCGGCATCCCGATCTTACCCACATCATGCATGGGGGAGGCATACCGCAGCATCTGGACGAGCTCCTCATCCATCCCCATCTTCCGGGCCATTATCTCCACATAATGCGAAACCCTTTCGATGTGCCTCCCTGTCCCGTCATCCCTGAACTCAGCAGCCTTGCCCAGCCGGAATATGACCTCCTTCTGGGTGCTCTCCACAAGCCTCAGCTTTTCTTCAAGGGCAGACTCAAGGCTGTTGATGGACCGGGTGAGGAGCTCGTCCCGCTCCTTCAGCTTGAGCATATTATAAACCCTCGCCCTGATCTCCTCCACAACAAAGGGCTTGATGATGTAATCGTCTGCCCCCATAGTAAGGGCATGGATAATGCTCTCCTTGTCGCTGAGCCCGGAGAGGACAATGACAGGGAAGTACCTCCCCGCCCGCCGCTCCTTCACCGCATCGAGGACAGCGAAACCATCCATCTCAGGCATGAGCAGGTCCAGGATGAGGAGGTCAGGAAATCCCGTATCCAGGACGGACCGGAGAAACTCCTTCCCGTTGGAGGAGCTGAGCACCACAACATCCCTGTCCTGGGAAAAAACCGCCTCAATAAGATTGGCGTTGACCGTCTCATCGTCTACAACCCAGAGGACCCTCTTCATCTGCCTTCCTCCAGCAGCGGCATTCTCCTCAGTCTCAGGGAGTTGCTCACCACCGACAGGGAGCTGAAGGCCATGGTGGCAGAAGCGATCATGGGGTTGAGAAGCGGCCCGCCGAAGACGTAAAGGATCCCTGCGGCAACGGGAATACCCACGATATTGTAGATGAAGGCCCAGAAGAGGTTCTGCCTGATGGTCCTGATGGTGAGCCTGCTGAGCCTGATGGCGTCCACCACCCCTTTCAGGTTGCCTTTCATGAGGGTGATGTCGGAGGCCTCCATGGCTATGTCCGTTCCGGTCCCCATGGCGATACCTATGTCGGCAGCAGCGAGGGCCGGGGCATCGTTGATCCCGTCGCCCACCATGGCGGTCACCCTGCCCTCAGACCTGATCTGCTGCACCATCTCCGTCTTCCGGTCAGGCATCACCCCGGCGATAAACCTCTCTATCCCCACCTCGCGGGCTATCGCCCGGGCCGTTGCCTCATGGTCACCGGTGAGCATCACCACCTCTATCCCCATGGCCCTGAGCTCCTTCACCGCATCACGGGAGCCCTCCCTCAGGGTGTCGGCAAGGGAGAAAACTCCTGCTGCTGCATTGTCTATCGCTATGAAGACAGGGGTCCTTGCCTCTCCCGAGACCCTCTCTGAAAGAGACCGCAAAGGGGAGATATCCACCCCCTCCCTCTGCATCAGGGCCTCATTCCCTATGAGCAACTCCCTTTCCTCGGCGCCATCACTGACCAGCGCCCTGACTCCCCCTCCCGGCATGGCGGTAAAGCTCAGGGGATCCGGGACTTCAAGCCCTGCATTCCGGGCATGGCCGACAATTGCCTGGCCCAGGGGATGCTCGGACCGTTTTTCAGCAGAAGCGGCGAGCCGCAGGATATCCTCCTGACTGCCGACTGCCGACTGCGAACCGCCGACTGTTATTATCTCCACCACCTCCGGCTCGCCCTTGGTGATAGTGCCTGTCTTGTCGAGGATAACCACGCCGATCCTGTGACTGAGCTCCAGGGCAGCTGCATCCCTGATAAGGATTCCCCTTTCAGCGCCCTTGCCTGTACCCACCATGATCGCTGTGGGTGTTGCCAGCCCCAGGGCACAGGGACAGGCGATGATGAGGACGGCAATGAAGTTCATAAGGGCAAGGCTGAAGGAGGGTCCGGCAAGGAACCATATGAGGAAGGTGACAGCGGCAATGGCCATGACCGTAGGGACGAAGATGGAGGCGACCTTGTCGGCCAGCCTCTGGATCGGGGCCTTGCTCCCCTGGGCCTCCTCCACCAGCCTGATGATCCTGGCGAGGGCTGTCTCCTTCCCGACCCGGGTGGCCCTCATGCGGAAGGCACCTGCCTTGTTCACGGTGCCGCCGAAGACCATGTCGCCGGGGGCCTTCTCCACAGGGAGGCTCTCGCCGGTGAGCATGGACTCATCCACGGTGGAATAGCCGTCCACCACCTCACCGTCCACCGGCATCCTCCCGCCTGGCTTCACCAGAACCAGATCACCTGTTGTCACCTCGTCAATGGCAATCTCCCTCTCTGCGCCGTCCCTGACAACAACGGCTGTCCGGGGCTGAAGCCCCATGAGCCTCCTGATCGCCTCTGAGGTCTTTCCCTTTGCCCGCGCCTCAAGGAGCCTCCCCAGGAGGATGAGGGTGATGATGGTGGCCGAGGTGTCAAAATAGACATGGGGCGTGACGCCGCCGGTGAAAAAAAGCCCCGGCAGGAAGATGGCGGCGAGACTGTAGAGATAGGCGGAGTTCGTCCCGACGCTGATGAGGGTGTTCATGTTCGTGGCGCCGTGTCTGATGGCGGAAAAGGCGGCCTTGTGGAACCTCAGACCGCTCCAGAACTGGACAGGCGTTGCAAGAATAAAGAGGAGGTACCAGTTGGAGAGCAGAGGGACGGGGAACATGCTCCCTATCACAATCGGCAGGGAGAGGCAGGCGCTGATGATGAACCTCCGCTTCAGGCCCCTGAGCTCCCGCTCCCGCTCCGACCTTTCCCGGTCAACGAACTCGCCGGTGACCTGCTCGGCAATATACCCAGCATCGGCAATCACCTTTCTGAGATCCTCAATGCCGACAATGGTGGGGATATACTCTATGGATGCCTTTTCAGAGGCCATGTTGACCGAACCCCGTACAACGCCGTAGAGCCCCTGCAATGCCCGCTCAACGGCGGCCACGCAGGCGGCGCAGGTCATCCCCTTCACTATGAGCTCCAGGCGCACTGTCGGGACGCCGTACCCCTCGGACCTTACCGCCTCCAGAAGGGTCTGAAGGGGCACAGGAGCTCCGGGGTCGTCAAATTCCACAACCGCCTTTTCCGCAGGGAGGTTCACCGCTGAGGCCCTGACGCCGGGAATGGCCGCCAGCGCCCTCTCCACAGCAGCTGAGCAGGCGGCACAGGTCATGCCTGTGACAGGGATGGAAACCTTAGTGGGCATACAACAATTCTACCCCAGATCTGTCAATAAAGGGCTGTTTACTGCTATGAGAAGAGCTCCTTTTTTTCCCTGATGGAGGCCTCGATAAAGGACCTGAAGAGGGGATGGGGCTCTATGGGCCTTGACTTGAACTCCGGATGGAACTGGCAGGCCACGAACCAGGGGTGATCCCTGAGCTCCACGATCTCCACCAGCTCGCCGTCAGGGGAGGTGCCGCTGATAACGAGTCCCTTCTCTGTCAGGATCTCCCGGTATTTGTTGTTGAACTCATACCTGTGCCTGTGCCTCTCGGAGATCTCCCCGGCGGCATAAGAGTCGCGGGAATGGGTCCCTTCCTTCAGGGCGCAGGGATAGGCGCCAAGCCTCATGGTCCCTCCCATCTGGGACTCGGAAGTCCTCTCCTCCACCCTGCCGGTCATGTGGTTGTACCACTTTTCCATGAGATAGATGATCGGGTCTTTCACCATCGGATCGAACTCTGTGCTGTTTGCTGCGAGATTGCAGACATTCCTGCCGAACTCTATGACAGCGCACTGCATCCCCAGGCATATACCGAAGAAGGGGATCCTCTTCTCCCTGGCATACCTCACTGCGGCGATCTTCCCCTCTACGCCCCTTGAGCCGAAGCCTCCGGGGATGAGGATGCCGTCAACCTCTGCGAGGAGGGCCTCAGGCCCTTTCTCCTCTATCTCCTCGGAATCCACCCACTGAAGATTGACCTTCGCGTTGTTCGCGATCCCGCCGTGGAGCAGCGCCTCGGCAAGGCTCTTGTAGGCGTCCTGAAGGTCCACATACTTTCCTACAATGGCAATGGTCGTCTCTGCCTTCGGGTGCTTCACCCTGTGGACCACCTCTTCCCATACAGAGATCTCCGCCTCGGGGAGGTCCAGGGAGAGCTTCTTCTCTATGAGCCTGTCGATACCCTCCTCCTTGTAACAGAGGGGCACCTCATAGACCGTTGACACATCGATCCCTGCGATAACGGCATCGCTGTCGAGGTTGCAGTGAAGGGCGATCTTCCTCTTCATCTCAGGGGGGATCTGCCTTTCAGCCCTGCAGATGAGGATGTCGGGCTGGATACCGATTGCCCGCAGCTGATTGACGCTGTGCTGGGTGGGCTTGCTCTTCAGCTCCCCTGCTGCCTTGATGTAGGGGACAAGGGTCAGGTGGATGTAGAGGACGTTTTCCTTGCCCACGTCATACCTGAACTGCCTGATCGCCTCGAGAAAGGGCAGGCTCTCTATGTCTCCCACGGTCCCGCCTATCTCCACGAGGACAACATCATATCCCCCGGTGGAGGCGGACTTAATCGCCTCCTTGATCTCGTCGGTGATATGGGGGACCACCTGGACGGTGCTGCCGAGGTAATCGCCCTTTCTCTCCTTGGAGATGACATTGTAATAGATCTTTCCTGTGGTGTAGTTGTTGTAAACAGAGGTGCTCACATGGGTGAACCTCTCGTAATGCCCCAGATCCAGGTCCGTCTCGCAGCCGTCGTCGGTGACGAAGACCTCTCCGTGCTCAAAGGGGCTGAGGGTGCCGGGGTCCACATTGATGTAGGGGTCCAGCTTCTGGATCGTCACCCTGAGACCTTTCGACTCCAGGAGCGCGCCGATAGCAGCCGCAGCGATCCCCTTGCCCAATCCTGATACAACACCGCCTGTTATGAAGATAAACTTAGCCATTCCTCTACCCTCTTGAGATCTCCCGGGGTATCCACCCCCAGGGTATCGAATTCTGTCAGTTCCACCTTTATTCTCAGTCCCGCTTCCAAAGCCCTCAGCTGCTCCAGCTTCTCGATCTCTTCCAGCCTTGATGGAGGAAGACCGGAGTACCCCATCAAGACCTCTTTCCTGAAGGCATATATGCCTATGTGTTTGAAAAAAAGCGCATCTCTTCCGTCCTGCGGGACACCTTCCCTGTCCCTGTGATAGGGTATGGGAGCGCGGGAAAAATAGAGGGCAAACCCCTCGGCGTTGAAGACCACCTTCACCACATTCGGGTCCATGATCTCAGCCCGCTCCTCTATTCTCTTTGCCAGGGTCCCCATGGCTGCCCTGCTGTCCTCCATGAGCCCTACGAGCCCATCCACCATCGAGGGCCTGATCATCGGTTCGTCACCCTGGACATTGACAATGACCTCAGGGTCGTACCCCATCGCCATGATCTTTGTAACAGCCTCAGCCACCCTGTCGGTGCCTGACTGGTGATCCTCAGCGGTCATCACCGCCTTTCCCCCGAATTCCTTCACCGTTTCATAAATGGCGGGGTGGTCGGTGGCGACAAAGACCCCTGCCAGCAGCCTTGAGCCGGAGACTCCCTCATACACATGCTGAATGAGAGGTTTTCCGTTGAGGGGCTGAAGGGGCTTCCCGGGAAAGCGGGTTGAGGAGTACCGCGCTGGGATCACAGCAAT
>JBAZFD010000111.1:0-6596 GCA_041653575.1 Thermodesulfovibrionales bacterium | reverse complement strand
CAGGGTCTAGTAGTCGCAAGGCTGTGCGGGTTCGACTCCCGCCTTCGGCACCATCCTTTCAATCACTCCTCATTTTCAACCATCCATTAAAAACAGACACTCGCAATACCTCTTGAGGTCATTCCCGCTTGTCGGGAATCCTTCCGACAAACCCGGAAAGATGTTGGGCCAGAAAGTATAACAGATTAATTTTCCCTTCTACCTTCATGCCTTCTTCAGGGCTGTGATACAATTAAACTACCTGTTTGCAGGCGTTCCTGAAACAGGTCTCGCATTTCATTTCTCCAGTCTCGGAGGTCAAATGACTCAGGAATTCTCCAATGCCGCATCCTGCTGGAAAGCGCTCTTATCGGATATATCCCGCGCTCCGGAAATCCTTCCCCTTATTGAAACATTCGCTAAAGAAAACACCGAACCTGCTCCGATAGTCTTCGGCACCTCGGGCTGGCGAGGAGAGATCGGCACAGATTTCACCTGCAACAATGTCCGCATCGTCACCACAGCCATAGTAGAGATGTTCAGGGAAGAAGACCCTGCTGTCATGGAGGCCATGGGAGTTTCCGGCTTCGAGGATATAAAGAACCGGGGCGTCATCGTCGGCCACGACAACAGATTCCTTGGGGCTGATTTTGCCATGGAGGCCCTTGCCATCCTCCGGAAGGAGGGGATCAGGGTATGGTATGCCGGAGAGGCCCCAACCCCTGAGTACTCAGCAGGCATCGAGATGCTCAAAGCCGCCTGCGCCATCAACCTCACCCCTTCCCACAACCCGGCCAATTACGCAGGATTCAAGTTCAACCCCTCTGACGGCGGCCCGGCAGGAACGGAGATCACCAGCAGGATAGAAGAGATCTCCAACAGGATGATGAAGGAGAGGATCATCCTCCCTGCTGCTGCGCCCGAGGCAGTGGAGAAGATCGACCTCACCTCCCTCTACATCCAATACCTGGAAGAAAGAAAGACCATAGACCTCCCAAGGATTAAAGACTTTATCTCGACGGGCGACTGCTTTGTTGTCATAGACAATGTCCACGGCTCCACGCGCGGGAGGGTTGAAAGGATCCTGGGCTGCTCCGCAAAGGTCCAGTACCTGAGGACAGGGGACAACTACCTCTTCGGCGGTGTGGCCCCCGAGCCCTCGGAAAAGAACATGGCAGGCGTGGATGCCCTCCTGCAAAAGAGCACCGCCAGGCTCAGGATCGGTGTTATCATGGACCCTGACGGTGACAGGATCAGGTTCTCCGACGGCACGGTGCAGATACCCATGAACTACTTCGGTGCCATGGCCCTGCACTTCCTCCATGTCCACAAGGGGTTCAAGGGCGTGGTGGCAAAGTCGGTAGGCACGAGCAACTTCGTCAACGCCATAGCGGAAAAACTGGGAATACCCATTAAGGAGACCAAGGTGGGTTTCAAGAACTTCAGGCCCTACCTGCTGCCTGCGGTAGAGGAAAAGGCGATCGTTGCCTTCGAGGAATCAGACGGGATCTCAGGGTACAACCACACCCTTGAAAAGGACGCCCTCTTCGGACTCCTCGTCTCCCTGGAAATGCTGGCAGTGACAGGAAAGAACCTCGGCGAATACCTCACCGACATCATGCGAGAGTTCGGCGCCTATTACCCCGACCGCGCAGGCATAGAGGTGGACAAGGCCCTTGTTGGCGAACCACTGCTGAAAAAACTCTCTGTCATCCCCCGGACATATCCTGAGGGAGCAAAGGTCAGGATCGGCGATGCCGAGAGGACAGTAAAAAACCTCATCACCTCAGATGGCTCAAAGCTGGTCTTCGATGACGGCTCCTGGCTCATGATCAGGCCCTCAGGCACCGAGCCTAAGGTAAGGTTTTACATCGAGGCAAGGACAGAGGAAGGGAAAAAGGCGGTCTTCGATACAGCAGAGAGAATGACACAGGAAGCGCTGAGGGGCTGAGGCCCCTCAGCCCTGAGACCAGCTTTCAAGTGTCTTATTGCTGTCAACTGTCACCCTGAGCCTGTCGAAGGGTGGCTCCCACGGCAAGGCCGTGGGATGATAAATCTATCCTTTCACCGAGAAGAAGGAGGATTCATGAAAAGATCATCCGCCCTTACCCTGATCGTCCTGAGCATTGTCGCCCTTCTTTCCTTCCTCAACCCCGCCTCTGCCGCGGACAAGCCCCTCTTCACCAAGCACTTCAACGAAAGCCTCTTCAACATCACAGAAAAAGGCCTCTTCAGCGTGGAGATCCTTATGGACGACAAGGAGTATCCCCAACTGGGCAAGGGACTGATCGGCCTCGTCATCCACAATCAGGCGAATCAGGACGTGGAAGGCGCGGAGATTACGCTTACATCAGTCATGCCCGAAGGCCAGTCCTCAACCGACACGCCTGCTGTAAAGGACAAAGGCAAAGGCCTCTACACGGTCTCAAACCTCAGCCTGAAGAAAGAGGGCAAATGGGAGCTCAGGATAGGCGTCAAAAAGAAAACCAAGGAAGACACCGCCTCCTTCCAGTTCCCCAATGCCCTGAACACGCCGATTAAAAAGGGGAAATACTCGGCGGATTGATGAAGAAGGTAGGCCCCTTGCCGAACGAAAACATATCTCATATTCTCTACAACAGGAGCGATGAATTATGCCAGAAGCTTGTCCTGTATGCGCCTCAACACTAACAAACGCAGAAATACTTCCGAACGGAAGGGATGCTGCAAGATTCTCTTGTCCTTTGTGCGGTGACTTTATTCTTTCAGGAAGTTTAATTGCCAGCCTTCCTCATATTCTTCGAAGAAACAAAGACGCAAGCCACAAAATAAGCCATGCGCTCAGAACTATGCAGCATACAAATACAACAACCGAACTATATACAAATACCGTCGAGCAAATCCTCAAACATCCTCTTCCGACACCAAAGGAACAGGCGGACCTCTTCATACGTTGGCTTGCTGAAAATGTTGAAGGACCTGGAGAAAGAGTATGGATAGAACCAGCAACACATCGCTCAATTATAGGAGCCAAATCAGCAGAAGGCTTTGCTCTTGTTTTAGACTACTTGCGCGAAAGCGATCTGATCAAAGGAGAGTTTTCAAAAGTCATTGGCGCTACAGGCAGGGCGCATATAACACTCTCTTTCGCAGGTTGGGATTACTATGAAAAATTACGTCACGGCGGCGCAACGTACAGAAAAGCATTTATGGCAATGAAATTTGGAGTTCCTGACCTTGACAGGATTCTAATTGAAACATTCAAGCCTTGCGTTCAGCAAGCAGGGTTTGAATTATACAACCTTGCTGAAAGACCAAAAGCAGGCCTGATTGATGATAGGTTGAGAGTCGAGATCCAATCTTCCGATTTCTTGCTTGCTGACCTGACCCACGATAATCCTGGGGCATACTGGGAAGCAGGGTATGCCGAAGGATTAGGAAAACCCGTTATATACACCTGCGAAAAAGAAAAATTCAAAACAGCAAAGACACATTTTGATACCAATCATCACTTAACAATACTTTGGGACAAGAATGAACCCGAAAGTGCAGGTGAGGCTCTAAAGGCAACCATCCGAGCCACTCTACCACATTTAGCAAAACAGGTTGACACGGACGATCAATAAATCAGAACCCTCCACCTCTATACATATGTAACGGATGGAGCCTGGCTTTCATTTGTGCAATAAGCGGGATTTCAGATAGAGATCGATGCGGTTACATGCTCTGAAAAAGCTCGTCGAAGAAGGCGGGGTCAATGATGAAGTCTATTTCGGGATAGACAATATTCATCACAGTCTCTAACCCCCTGATCTTCACCATGTCTTTTTCCGTGGTCATGAGGATATCACAGCCCTGCTTTCCTGCCTCTCTGCCGAGAAGGAGGAGATCCTTTTCCCTGTACTGGTGGTGGTCCCTGTAGGCCATGAACCCGCAGAGCTCTCCTGCAAGAGACAGGACTGTCTGCCTGAAGGACTCGGGATTGCCGATGCCGCAGAAGGCGAAGACCTTTTTTGATTTCAGGGCATCCGGGCTGATCTCATTCCCGGCCCTGTCCCTCACAACTCCCACCCTGTAGTCTGAATAAAAGACAGGGGCATAGGGATTGACCACCTTCAGCTCAACCCCCAGCGTTTCATTCCGCTGTTTTGTAACGACGAAGATATCCGCCTCCCTCAGCTCTGTCAGCGGTCCCCTCAGGGGGCCAAGGGGAAGGAGCCGCCTGTTGCCGAAGGGGTTGATGCCGTCGATAAGGACAATGTCTATGTCCCTGTAGAGTGCCCAGTGCTGGAAGCCGTCATCGAGGATAAAAAGGAATTGCCTGCCTGAGGAATGCCGCTTTGGAGAAGAGGGATGCAGGAGATCAAGGGCAAGGAGGCCGCCTGCATATCTGTCGGGAGCCTTGATGACAGGCACATCCCTCAGCCTCTCAGCCATGAGAACCGGCTCATCACCAAAGAGGGAAGGGTCAAGGGTCAGGGGGCAGGGGGCAGGTAAGGCGTGAGGCGTGAGGTATGAGGGGTCATGATATATTCCCGGATCCTGGACCCCGGACCCTGGACCCTTTCCGACAAGACATGGTCCCTTCGCCCTGCCCCGATATCCCCTGGTGAGGATGACCGGATAGTATCCCCTCCTTTGCGCCTCCTCGGCCACGGCTATGGCAGCTGGGGTCTTTCCTGTTCCTCCCATGGTGATGTTGCCGATGCTGATGACAGGATGGGGAAGCCGGTTCTGCTCCCTCAGGACCCTCCTTTTCTTCCTGGAGTAACCCCAGTAATAGAGAGACTCCAGGAGGTTCACAGGTATCGCTCCAGAAGCTCCATGGCCCTTTCCACAGCGCCTGAGTTTTTTTCATAGAGCGCCCTTGCCGTGATCCCCATGGACGCCGCTTCATCAGGTGAGCTCAGGAGTTCACGGATCGCCCCGGAGAGGGATCTTGCGTCCACCTGCTTCGCCCCTCCCTGCTCATAAAACTCCCCGATGAAAGGGAAGTTCTCCATATGAGGCCCGCAGAGGATCGGTTTCCCCCAGAAGGCCGGCTCCAGAGGGTTCTGGCCGCCGTGTTCGATAAAGCTCCCGCCCATGACCGCGATGTCAGCAGCGCCGTACACAGCCCCCAGCTCGCCTATCACGTCGAGGAGAACCACAAAGCCGTGAGGCGCGAGTAGGGGCGTATGGCCATACGCCCCTACCGGCCCATGTCCCTTTATCTCCGATCTCTTCAGGTATTCCAGGCCCCTCTTTTGCAAGATCTCCTCAACCTCCCGGAACCTCTCGGGGTGGCGGGGTGCGAGGATAAGACTGAGGGAGGGGAATTCAGGCCTGGGCTTTTCAAAGGCATCAAGGATAATCTCCTCCTCAGGCCTGTGGGTGCTCCCGGCAATAATCACAGGACCCTGGCCCCCGGACCCTGGCCCCTTTCCTTTAAAGAGCTCCGTCCATTCCGGCACCGGTGATGAGGGAATTGTGTCGAACTTGAAGCTGCCGATGACCCTGACTGACGCAGGGTCTGCGCCGAGACTGCGGATCCTCTCTGCATAGATCCGGTCCTGCATACAGAAGAGGGAGATCCTCCTCAGGAGAGGGGTCATGAAAAACCTGATCCTGCTGTATCCCCGGAAGGACCGCTCCGATATCCGCCCGTTCATGAGGACTACAGGAACGCCTTTTTCCCGGAGAATCCTGATGACATTGGGCCAGAGCTCAGTCTCCATGATAATGAAGAGGGAGGGATTGATCTTCCTGGTCAGCCTTTCGATCACTCCGGGGAGGTCGAAGGGCATGTAGATGACCTGCGCCAGATCGCCCAGCCTCTCCCTTGCCACCTTCTGTCCTGTATCGGTCACCGTGGAGAGGACCACCTCAAGGGAGGAATCTCTCTCCTTCAGCCTCTTCACCAGGGGGACTGCGGCGATGGTCTCGCCCACAGAGACCGCATGTATCCAGACAGACCGGCCCTTTACTGAAATACCGGGAATGCCGAACCTTTCCCTGAACCACCTCCGCCTGATCGCCCCGGGCCTCTTCAGGTATTCATAGGGAAGGAGTCCGGCAAGGGCGAGGGTATAGGCAAGGGTATAGATCATAGACATCCTATGCCGGGTCTTCCTCCGGTGATGCCTGGAGGTCATGCAGTCTCCGGTAGATCCCCTTGCCCTTCAGGAGCTCCTCGTGGCTTCCCGCCTCGGAGATCCCTCCCTGTTCAAGGACTATGATCCTGTCGGCCTTCTTGACGGTGGAGAGTCTGTGGGCAATGACAAAGGTGGTCCTCTCTTCCATGAGGGCGTCAAGGGCCTTCTGGACCATCATCTCGGACTCGGTATCCAGGGCCGAGGTCGCCTCATCGAGGATGAGAATGGGAGGGTTTTTCAGGATCGCCCTGGCTATGGACAGTCTCTGCCTCTGCCCGCCTGAGATCATCACCCCCCTCTCTCCGATGAGGGTATCATATCCCTTGGGGAGCTCGGCAATAAAATCATGGGCATAGGCAGCCCTGGCAGCGCGGACAATCTCCTCATCAGAGGCCTCGGGCCTCCCGAAAGAGATATTCGCCTTCACCGTATCATTAAAGAGGATCACATCCTGACTTACCAGGCCTATCTGATGTCTCAGGGAGCTGAGGCTGACGGTGGAAA
>JBAZFD010000110.1:3622-6597 GCA_041653575.1 Thermodesulfovibrionales bacterium | reverse complement strand
GAGGGGCATGACCCCCTGGCCCTCAGCCTTCTGTTATCTCCAGGAAGAGCGGATAAAAATACTGAAGGTCACCCCCCTGGAGGGTGAAGGGATCCCCGGCAGGATCGAGAAGGCATCACAGGGTGAACTGATTGTGGGGACTGCGAAGGGCCTCCTCAGGATCGATGAGCTCCAGAGGGAAGGGAAAAAGCCTGTGCCTGCCGCATCCTTTCTTGCAGGGAGAAGGCTGAAGGAAAGGGATGAAGCGTTTTCTTAGGGGCCTCGTACTGAAGGGTCTCTACCCGGTGCTTATGTTTGCCGGGGCCTTTCTCAAGGACAGGAAGGAAGGTTTTCAGAGACTCGTTATCCTCCTCAACAACAGGCTTGTCATCTCCGAGGGGATCAGGACCAGGAGGATGCTCATACTCCTCCCCCACTGCCTCCAGATACAGGACTGCGAGGTAAGGATCACCAACGAGATCCATAACTGCAAGAGATGCGGGAGGTGCGGCATCAAAGACCTCATAGCCCTGGCAGACGAGAAGAACCTCAATCTCTTTGTGGCAACAGGCGGGACACTGGCCCGCCGCATCATCAGGGAGATCAGGCCCGAGGCGATTGTGGCAGTTGCCTGCGAAAGGGACCTCTCCAGCGGGATTGTGGATTCATACCCCATGCCTGTCATAGGGATACCCAATGAAAGGCCCGGCGGCCCCTGCCGCAACACACGGGTGAACATAGAAAAGGTGAGAGAGGCGATAGAGCTCCTTGGAAAAGACGCATAACCCCGGTCATCACAAGCCCCCCCTGAGCACACGGCTCCTTGCCGTCACCGCCCTCGGCAGGATAGGGGAAAAGTCATTAAAGCCCAAGGATGTGCTGGATGAGCTCTCGGCAACCCTGGATACTCGGGAGAGGTCATTCCTCATGGAGCTGGTCTACGGTGTGCTGCGACAGAGGGACTACCTGGACTGGATACTGAAGAACTACATAAAAAAGATATCAGGCCTTTCCCCTGCAACAAGGGACAACCTCCGCATGGCCCTTTACCAGCTCAGGCATATGAGATCGCCTGAGTTCGCTGTTGTCAACGAGGCGGTGGAGATTGAAAAGAGGCTCAAAGGCAAGCCCTCCCTGGTGAACGCAGTCCTGAGGAACATCCTCAGGCAGAAGGGAGAGCCGTTCCCCCTCCCCTCCGACCCTCTGGAAAGACTCTCCATCAGCCAGTCCCACCCGAAATGGCTCATTGAGCGCTGGGTCAGGAGACTGGGATACGAAGGGGCAAAGGCCCTGGCAGAGAAGAACAACGAGATCCCGCCCCTGACGATCAGGCTCCGGAATGATGAGGAACGGCAGGCTGCACTGAGCCTCCTCAGGGAAAAAGGAGTTGCTGCACAGCCGACAGCCTCATCACCCTCAGGAATCATTATAGAGGATATCCGCTCCTTCCAGGAGATATCAAAACTCCTCCCCTGCCCTTACATGGTTCAGGATGAGGCCGCCCAACTGGTGACTTATCTCCTCGATCCCCTCCCCGGCGAGAGGATCCTCGATGCCTGTGCAGCCCCGGGAGGGAAGACAGCCCATATCGCCGCCCTCATGGAAGACAGGGGAGAGATCATAGCCCTGGAGCCTGAGGCAAAGAGGATCAGTCTCATGCAAGAGAACCTGGAGAGGATGGGGATCTCCTCAGTCACGGTCGTGCAGGAAGACGCGCGTACCCCCCGTCTTGAGGGCGGCTTCGACAGGATTCTCATTGATGCCCCCTGCTCCTCCCTCGGGGTCATCAGGAGGAACCCTGATATCCGGTACAGACAGGCGTCCAAAGACCTCCTGAGGTTCAGGGAAAAACAGCTGGAGATCCTCAGGAGCCTTGCCCCCCTTCTCAGGGAGGGAGGCATCATGGTCTATTCCGTCTGCTCCACCGAGCCTGAAGAGGGTGAAGAGGTGATTGCAGCCTTTTTGCAGGATCACAGCGATTTTATTATTATAGAGGGCAGGCAGGAATTCCTCAGCCCCTTCAGGCTCCCGGACCAGGGACAGCCTTTTTACAGGACCTTCCCCCAGAGGGATGAGATGGACGGCTTTTTTGCCGCCAGACTGCAAAAAAAGGAAAAACGATGAAGAGGCTTCTCAGGAGCCTGGGATATCTCCTTGTCCTGCTCGTTGCAGGCATTGTGTCCGCCCACCTTACGGTAAAGCTCCTCAGTCTCAGCAGGGATGTGAGAGTCCCGGACCTGAAGGGCAGGGAGATGATCGCCGCCAACGACATCGCACGGAAGGAAAGGCTCTACATCAGGCCTGTGGGAGAGGATTATGACCAGCGGATACCTGAAGGGTTCATTGTACGCCAGGACATCCCTCCGGGCAACAGGGTCAAAGAGGGAAGGGAAATCAGGGTGGTCCTGAGCAGGGGACCCCGTGTGCGGGAGGTCCCTGATGTGGTGGGACAGTCCCTCCATGACGCAGAGACCCTCTTTTCAGGAAAGGGGCTTTCCATAGACAGAATCATCTATATCCATACAGAGGCAGCACCGAAGGATACCATAGTGGCCCAGAGACCTGAGCCTCAGGAAAAGGGAAGCGATGCCGTCAGTGTCATCGTCAGCACCGGAAAACACGAGGAGGAAAAGTGATCAGAATTGCCCCATCCATCCTGTCCGCTGATTTCATGCGGCTGGGAGAGGAAATACGCGCAGCAGAAGCAGCAGGCGCAGACATGCTTCACCTTGATATCATGGACGGCCATTTCGTGCCGAACATCACCATCGGCCCTGCTGTTGTCAAGGCCATCAAAGGGATAACCGGCCTTCCCCTTGATGTGCATCTGATGATAGAGGAGCCGGACAGGTATATAGACGACTTTGCCAAGGCAGGCTCGGACTACATCACGGTCCATGTAGAGGCTGCTGTCCATCTCCACAGGACCATCCAGGTAATCAGGTCAAAGGGAATAAAGGCAGGCGCCTCCCTCAACCCTGCAACCTCCCTCTCCA
>JBAZFD010000110.1:0-3612 GCA_041653575.1 Thermodesulfovibrionales bacterium | reverse complement strand
TTGAGGAAATCCTGCCTGACCTGGACATGGTCCTTATCATGTCCGTCAACCCCGGATTCGGCGGCCAGGAGTTCATCCCTTCAGCCCTCGACAAGATCAGCAGGCTCCGCAGGAGCATTACAGAGAAGGGGCTCACCACCCTCATCGAGGTGGACGGCGGCGTGAAGCCCGAGAACGCACGAGAGGTTGCTTCAGCAGGAGCGGACATCCTCGTCATGGGCTCTGCCTTCTTCCTCTCCGGGGATTACCAGGGATTGATGGGAAGGCTGCGCGAGGATCTCAGGGAGGTAAACTGTGGAAAATAAGGTCTACGAAATCATCAAAGAGGCTGAGCTCCTCAGGGAAGCGGCGCAGTACAAGGAGGGGCTGAAGCTCGTCAGAAAGGCGGCGCTCCTGAGCAGAAAGAGCCATGACCTCCAGGGGCTCATTGACTCTACCGTGGCCTCGGCAGATATCTACCGGATGATCGGTGACTTCGATCACGCCGTGGAGAACTACGAAGAGGCTCTTGAGGCCTGTGAGGCCATGGGAGATGTGATGACGGCAGCCGATTCCATGGTCGGCATGGGGCTTTCCCTGAGGGCCATGGGTCTATGGAAGGAAGCGGTGCGGTTCATCAGGGCTGCGCAGAAGACTTACACCAAAGAGGAAGATAAAAAAGGGACAGCCTTCTCCCTCTGGGCCGAGGCAGGCGCCTGGAGAGTTGCCGGCGATATACAGAAGGCTATAGAGACCTTTGACCAAGCCAGGGAGCTCTTCACCTCCCTGAGGTTTAAACCGGGCAGGGCCTATGCGCTCTGCGGCCTGGGCGGGACCCATAGGATAGCGGGAAAGTTCAAAGAGTCCCTGAAGTACTACAAAGAGGCGAACAAACTCTTCACAGGGCTCAACGACACCTTCGGCATTGCCTACTCCCACTGCGGAATCGGGAATGCCAACAGGATGCTGGGGGACTTTGCAAAGGCCATTGAGCATTTCAGTGACGCCACCCGCCTCTATGCTGAAATCGGCGACATTGTGAGCTACTCCTACACCCTCTGGAGCCTGGCTACGCTCCATTCGGTTCAGGGTGAGCTGGAGCTTGCCAGGGAATATACCGACAAGGCAATGAAGAACTTCCGGAAGACAAAAGACCCCAGAGGGATCATTTACTGCAACCTCACCCTGGCCCAGGTGGAGTTCCTTGCAGGGAAAAAGGCAAAGGCAGTCAGGCTGGCCACCGCCGCCCTGGAGAGCGCAGAAGGACATCAGTTCAAGCTGGAGAGGTGCCACTGCCGTACCATGCTGAGCCTCATGACCGGCGAACGGAAGCCTTCCTGCTACAAAGGCCTCGGGGTGAGTCTTGACTTCAGAGAGCTCCCTCTCAACATTCCGTAACAGGGCGAGCCGCGAAGAGTGACGAAGATCATCAGCATCCCCAATGTCATCACCTTCATCAGGATCATCATCATACCTCTCTTTGTCACAGCGCTGGTCTATGAGAGGTACGGGACGGCCCTGACGCTCTTCTGCCTTGCCGCACTGTCGGACATGCTCGACGGATTCCTTGCGCGGAAGACAGGGCAGAACACTGAACTGGGGGCATTTCTTGACCCCCTTGCAGACAAGGCGCTGCTGGTGACATCCTTCATCCTCTTCGCGGTCTACGGCTGGACACCGTCATGGCTCACCATCACCGTCATAAGCAGGGACCTGATCGTCACCCTGGGCTGGATAGTCCTCTATCTCATCGATCACAGGACAAAGGTGGAGCCTACCCTCACCGGGAAGACCGCCATAGCCTGCCAGCTCATACTCATCGCTTACACCCTGGTGAGCATCACTATGAACGCAGTCCCTCCACCGCAGGGATGGATGTTCGGCCTGACGGCCTTACTCACCATCCTCTCGGCACTCCAGTATATTAACCGGGCATTGAGGCAGACAGATGGCAAATAAGACAGGCATAGAAATAGAAGATGTACAGGCCGGGACCGTGGCCGAAAAGGCCGGGCTCCTTCCCGGAGACAGGATTGTGGCAATCAACGGACAGAAGGTAAGGGACTCCATAGATCTGATGTTTTACGCTGGGGAGCCCTGCATGGAGTTTTCTGTGGTAAGGGATGAGTCCAGGCTCTCCCTCCAGGCTGAGGGAGAGGATGACGAGGAACTGGGCATCACCACACGGCCCTTCAAGATCAAGACCTGCCGGAACAACTGCCTCTTCTGTTTCGTGGCCCAGCTCCCCAAGGGGCTCAGGAAGCCGCTCTATCTGAAAGACGAAGACTTCAGGATGTCCTTCCTCTACGGCAGCTACATCACCATGACAAACCTCTCAGAGGCTGACAAGGAAAGGATCGTGGAGCAGAGGCTCAGCCCGCTCTACATATCAGTCCACTCCACGAACACCGAGGTCAGGAACACCCTCATCGGGAATCAGAAAGCGCCGGATATCCTGAAGGAGATCAGGTTCCTTGCAGAAAACAGGATCAGGATGCACACCCAGATCGTGCTCTGCCCCGGATACAATGACGGGAAAACCCTGGAGAAGACCATCACAGACCTCTTCAGGTTCTACCCCTATGTGATGTCCATAGCCGTTGTGCCCCTGGGCCTCACCTCCCACAGGAAAAAACATCTCAACCCTGTGGAAAAGGAGGATGCCCTCAAGGCCCTCGACATCATCCACCGGCTTCAGGCGCGGTTCAAAAGAAAACACGGGGAACAGATCGTCTATGGAGCCGATGAGCTCTATATCAAGGCTGAGGCCCCCTTCCCTCCCCTGAAGGACTATGGTGAGCTTCCCCAGATCGAGAACGGCGTGGGGCTTGTCCCCCTCTTCCTCCAGAGGGCCAGGAGGCTGAAGATCCCTGCTATGACGGACAAGACTGGGCAACAGAGATTCCTCACCTTCACCGGGACCTCCTTTTACCCCTATCTCGTGAAGTTCATCTCCCGGCTCAGGAAACAAGGCATAGACATAGAGGCAGTTGCCGTGGAGAACAGCTTTTTCGGCAAGAGCGTGACCGTGACAGGACTCCTCACAGGGAGGGATGTAATACACACCCTCTCCGGCCATGCAGGAAAGGGCGATATCCTCCTTGTGCCTGATATCGTCATGAGAGAAGGAGACGAGGTCTTTCTCGACGACGTCTCAAGGCAGGACATAGAAGAGCTGCTGGGGGTGAAGACCGTGATGGTGGAGTCCACCCCCGAGGGCCTCATAGAAGCGATTTCGGATCGCATGTAACCATAACAGTTTGACAGTAGATAAAGGAGGATTCATGGATATCAGTGGAAAGACGCAGGTGGTGGGACTCTTCGGCTATCCTGTGGAGCACAGCCTCTCACCGGCAATGCACAACGCCGCCTTCAGACACCTGGGACTGGATTACTGCTATGTCACCTTCCTGGTGAGACCTGACCTGCTCCCTGACGCAGTCAAAGGAATCAGGGGCATGGGCCTCAGTGGTGTCAATGTCACCGTCCCCCACAAGGAAAATGTGATCCCCCTTCTGGATGAGGTAAGCGAAGAGGCACGGTTTATCGGCGCTGTCAACACCATAAGAAACGACGAGGGCAGGCTCACCGGATTCAACACCGACGGCAGGGGTTTCATGCAGTCCCTCACCG
>JBAZFD010000109.1:0-6634 GCA_041653575.1 Thermodesulfovibrionales bacterium | reverse complement strand
TGTCGTTGCCCCCATACCCCCTGAGCAGGTCATTCCCCGCATACCCATAAATGAGATCATTGGCCGCTGTGCCGTCCAATGTATTATTTGCAGCAGTCCCCTTGATTGTCGCCATAGCTTCCTCCTCTTTCGCCAGATTGAATTATCCTTGCATTGTATATACAGATGAATTCTGAAAGACCGGAGACATGAAACGGTAAGGCTGGTTCCGGATAACTTTTGCGTGAATGCAAATCACCTCCATCCCTGTGAAAGGGATGGAGGTGATTTGCAGCCTCAGGCCTTTTTATCCTCTACACATCAAAGTTGTACGTATTGGCAGAAGTCATATGCACATTCTGCAGGACCGCCATCTCCACAAAATTATCCGTTCCGCCGTCAACATCAACCAGGACATGGGTGTTTGTCCCGTCATAGCTGAACTGGAGATGATCAGTATCGTTGGTGATGCCGAGGGAAGTGAGGTCCAGCAGATCATTGCCAAATCCGAGGCTGAAGTCGGTGATCGTATCCACCCCTTCGGTTGCGCTTCCGTACATGAAGGTGTCCGCCCCTGCACCGCCGCTGAGGGTATCGCTGCCCGATCCGCCGAGGAGGGTGTCGTTGCCCGATCCGCCTGACAGGACATTGTTCCCGCTATTGCCGACGAGCACATTATTGAGGCTGTTGCCGGTCCCGTTGAGGGCGGCTGTACCGGCAAGGACAAGGTTCTCCACGTTCGCGCCAAGGGTATAGGTGATGGCTGACAAAACCGTGTCTGTCCCTGCCCCTGCTGCTTCGTTCACTACATCGCCTGAGTCCTGCACCGCATAGCTGTCATCGCCCGTGCCGCCTACCATGGTGTCGCTGCCCAGGCCGCCGTTTAACTGGTCCTTTCCAGCTCCGCCGGTGAGGGTATTGTTCCCGCTGTTACCGGTGATCGTATTATCCAGGCTGTTGCCTGTGCCGTTGATGTTGCCGGTCCCTGTCAGTGCAAGATTTTCAAGGTTCGAGCCAAGGGTATAGGTAATTGCGCTGAGAACCGTGTCCGTCCCTGCGCCGAAGTTCTCCGTCACCACGTCACCGGTGCTGTCCACCACATAGGTGTCATCCCCTGCGCCGCCGGTCATTGTGTCGCTGCCTGTGCCGCCGCTCAGGCCGTCATTACCGTCTCCGCCTGAGAGTTTATCGTTGCCTTCATTGCCGTAGAGGGTGTCGTTGCCAGCATTACCGGTCAGGGTGTTGGCCCCGCTGTTTCCGGCAATGATGTTGTCAAGGCCGTTGCCGGTCCCGTTGAGGGCGGCTGTACCGGTGAGCACAAGATTCTCAAGGGTTGAGCCGAGGGTGTAGGTAATGGAGCTGTTGACGGTATCCGTTCCCTCACCGGCATTCTCCGTCACCACGTCTGATGCGCTGTTCACCCCGTAGGTGTCGTCGCCTGCTCCGCCCCTCATGGTGTCGTTGCCTGCCCCGCCGTCAAGGGCGTCATTGCCTGCTCCGCCAGTGAGAATATTGCTGCCGCTGTTGCCGATGATATAGTTGTCCAGGTCATTGCCTGTGCCGTTGAGGTTCGCCGTCCCGGCAAGGACAAGATGCTCTACGTTCGCGCCGAGTGTATAGGTGATGGAACTGGTGACCGTGTCCGACCCTTCATAGGCGTTTTCCGTCACTACGTCCCCGGTAGTGTTCACCGCGTAGGCGTCATCACCGTAGCCTCCTGCCATAGTGTCATTGCCGGCACCGCCGTCCAGTTCGTCGTTGCCTGCCCCGCCTGCCAGGCTGTCGTTGCCTGCTCCTCCGGAAAGGATATTGTCCCCGCCGTTGCCGTAAATGATATTGTCCAGGCCGTTGCCTGTGGCGTTGATTGCAGAATACCCTGAAAGCGCCAGGTTCTCCAGATTCGCCCCAAGGGTGTAGGTGATGGCGCTGATGACCGTATCCGTCCCTTCTCCGGCATTCTCGGTCACCACGTCAGAGGCATTGTCCACACCATAGACATCATCCCCGGCGCCGCCTTTCATTGTATCTGCTCCGCTCTGGCCGTTCAGGGTGTCGTTGCCCGCGCCGCCGGTGAGGATATTGTTCCCACTATTACCGATAAGCGCATTGTTCAGGTCATTGCCGGTCCCGTTGAGATTGGCACTCCCGGTAAGGGTCAGGTTCTCCACATTCGCCCCAAGGACAAAGGAAACTGAGCTGTTGACCGTATCAGTCCCGGCATCGAGGGTCTCCGTCACGGTGTCTCCGGTATTGTCCACATAATAGGTGTCATTCCCGGCCCCGCCCTTCATCGTGTCCTTCTCTGTTCCGCCGTAGAGAACGTCATTGCCTGCGCCAGCGTCGAGGGTGTCGTTTCCCGCATCGCCGAAGAGGTAATCATTGCCGTCGCCGCCGTACAGCCTGTCAGCGCCTGCCCCTCCTGAGAGGGTATCGTCGCCGCCGACTCCCGAAAGGCTGTCATTGCCGTTACCGCCGCTCAGAACATTGCTGCCGCTGTTGCCGGTGATCGTGTTGCTCAGGTCATTGCCGGTCCCGCTGAGGTTCGCCGTCCCAGTAAGGACCAGCTTCTCCAGGTTTGCACCGAGAGTATAGCTTATGGAGCTCCTGACCGTGTCAGTCCCCTCTCCTGCTGCCTCAGTTGCTATATCGCCTGAGCTGTTCACATAATAGGTATCGTTCCCCGTGCCGCCTGACATCGAATCATTGCCTGCCCCGCCGTTGAGGGTGTCGTTGCCCTCATACCCCCTAAGCAGGTCATTGCCTGCATATCCATAGATGACATCATTGGTCGCTGTTCCGCTCAGGATATCATTCCCAGCGGTCCCCTTGACTGTTGCCATAGATTCCTCCTCTCTTCATCAGACTGCTTTAGATTGAAATGTCTTTTATGGTATAACGGCGGTTGAAGAAGCTGAGGGCCTTTCCTGTTCTCCCTCACCTGCGCCGCTGCTGTTTACTGCGGAAAATAACCCGCTCACTGCGTCTATACACTCAACTACCTGCCCTGTGAAAAGCTCCCGGCCTTCATCGCCCCAGGCCTTCCGGAACAGGCGTCGCTGACTGTACAGCTTCTGCCTAAGGAAGATTGTCCTTTCGTGATCTTTTTCACACAATATTGGAAAGCAATTTATATGCCAGTTGCCGGCAAGAGGAAAGCGTATTCAGGTCTGATTCCATGATTACAGAATATCAGGAGAAGATGGCAGAAATAAGGAAGAAATAAGGAATTGCAGGAAAAGGCAGCGTCCAACGCCTTTCCCCTCAAATACAAACCGCCTCCAGCCCTGAAACAGGGATGGAGGCGCCCGGCTGCTCCGGATTGTTATCCCTTATACGTGGTAGTTGTCCGTATCTGAGGCTGTCATGTGAATCTTCTGGAGGACCGCTATTTCCACGAAGTTGTCCACTCCGCCGTCAACGTCCACCAGGACATGGGTGTTCGTCCCGTCATAGGCGAACTGGAGATGATCGGCATCGGCTGTGATAGCCAGAGCGGTCAGATCAAGCAGATCATCATAGAGGCTGGGGGTCAGGTCTTGAAATATCATTTCTGCCTTTCTCTTGCCTCGGTGACCACCTTACTGACCGTTGTGTAATGCACTTTCAGGTGGTCTGCAATTTCCTTGAGCCTGTACCCGCATTTCAGGTGGGCTTCAGTGATTCCCTCGTTCCTCAGGGGCTTTGCTTCTCTTCCCTGAAACAGGGCTGCCAGGCCCGGCCTGCCGCTATATCGCTGCGCCCGTGATATCTCTTTGTTTTCTTCCTTGCCGGCAAGCAGCTCACTGAACCTCTCGACAAAACTTTCTCCCCCCAGCAGCACCTGTCCTTTCAGCCCCTCCCAAGGGGATTTCTGCCCTATCCCAGCCTCAACAAATGATTGATACCTTTCCTGAGACGCCTTTCTTTGCTTGCCGAACATGCCGAGTATCCAGTCTTTGGTGAGGTATTCAGGCGACTGCCTCAGTCCTGCGGTCGCCTGATAGCTGCTCCACTGCCATTGCTCCGGCTTCTCCACCAGCCCGGCCCTCACTGGGTTCAACACGACGTAGCGGCACAGCTCCAGCAGATAGCCCTCCTTGTCTACGAGAATCGCCTTGAAACGGCCTTGAAAGACATGCCCCGGTCTGTTGTGTCTGATGTTGTATTTCTGGGTGTACACGCCATTGAGCTGACGCATGCCGATGGACAGGTTGCCGTCCGGGGTTTCAATCATGAGGTGGTAGTGGTTGTCCATAAGGCAGTAGGCGTGGCAGAGCCAGTTGTACCGTCTGACGACTGAGCTCAGGGTGAAGAGGAAGGCTTCGCGGTCCAGGTCATCCTCAAATATCTTGTCCCGCGCATTGCCCCGCGAGGTTACATGATATATCGCACCGGAATATTCAATCCGCAATGGCCTTGCCATGAACTAACTATAGCACTTCAAAACTTATACTTCAAGACCTGACCCCACAGCCTTCATGCATCCAGAATTATGTTCAAGGTGCCTCTTGCTGCTCGCTTCCGATTTTCTCAAACTTTTTCCTCCAGATTCGGACAGCGAATGAGAAACACCAAAATACAACAGCTAATGGAATTACAAAATATATTAATAATCCTATCGCATACCCTATGGTATGCCCTGTGGCATGCCCTGTTGTGAATGTAGCTATGGAAAAGTTAAAAAACGAGGCGATTATAAATAAAATAAAAAAAGTTATAGCTGGCCTAAAAACAAGGATATTCTGCCCCAAGTTCTTTAGCCCACCCCGTAAAAGCAGAAAAGTCAAATAGCCGAGACAGGCTATGAACAAACTTGAGCCTATATATACTGTTGTAGGGTCTAAAGATAGTCTATCTATCAGCTGATATAGAGCTGTTCTATCCATTAAAAGTTAACCTCCCCAAAATAGTTCTCTCATTATGAGAAGCAGCACAGAGGCAGCGGGTCAGGCTTTTGTTTGCGAGAAATAAAGAGCGAAAAAAAAGAGGAAAAAAGTGCATCAGGCTTGAAAATAAGTATTTAGGCGTTTCATTTCCCGTTTTAATATAATCTTTCCAGCCTCTTTCATAAGTCATTCCTAATAGTCCTCCTCGGTGACGGATTGAAGCAATTCTTTCATCTTGGCAAATTCTTTTCTTTTTGAAGAAATTGCCCCCTTTTCCCCTCTGTCAAGTATTACCAAGACTGAAAACAATAAAGCCTTATAGAAAACAACCTATCATTCCGGATTATCCCCTATTATTCTGGTTTTTTCCAAAAAGGTTCCCGACAAGCGGGAATGACCGCAATATGGCATTCTGAATGACAGAATAGCCTGATCCTTCTGATCTCGCCCTTTCCAATCCTCAGCTTCCGACATCAACAGCTTAATCCTGCGCCGCTAAAAAACGGACACGCCGTGGGACTACCACAATGTTCTGCCAGCCAGCAAACGGGAAGCTTTATCCGATAACTGGAGCCTTCATTGGGGATTGTGTCCCTCCAGCTCAGGCTTGTTGCACAGTTCTTTTATCATACTGTTAAGACTAAAAGCGCCTGTCAAAACTTACAGGTGCAGGCGCGTAGCTTCCTATGGCATATTATTTGGTTTTGTATCGAAGAGGCGGAAGGCTGGATGCGGCTGGTCTCCAGGGCTGAAGAAACTCTCCTTATCCCCTTACATCCACCACCAAGGCGGTGAAGACCACTGTAAGGTAGATGATGGAGAAGAGAAAGAGCTGCCTGTCCATGCTTTTTTCAGAGAGGATGGCAGCTATGGCAAGGATGATGTAGAGACCGCCGAGGATGAGGGCGGTGGAAAGGTAGAAAAGGCCGGACATTCCCGTCCACCAGGGAATGATGCTCACCATGACCAGGGCGAGCACATAGGCAAGGGAACGGAAGTTTACGGTGTCACGGCCCTTTACTACCGGCATTGTGGGAATCCCTGCCCTTATGTAGTCCTCGCGGTACTTCGAAGCAAGAGCCCAGAAATGGGGTGGCTGCCAGAGGAGCATGATCGCAAAGAGCAGGAGGGACTCCGGACCCAGGCTTCCCCTGACAGCTGCCCAGCCAATGACAGGAGGGAGAGCGCCCGATATGCCGCCGATCTCTGTGGCAAAACGGGTGCGCCTCTTGAGAATCACGGTATAGAGGAAGGAGTAGACAAAGAGTGCTGAAGCGGTGAGGACTGCTGAGAGGAGGTTCACAAAGACAATCATGATCAGAAGGGCGACTGAAGAAAGGACAATCCCGAAGATGAGGGCAGAGCTGAGACCGATCCGCCCCGAGGGTAATGGTCTCTGCCTGGTCCTGGTCATGATCCTGTCTATGTCCCTGTCAAAACAATTGTTGAACACAGAAGATCCGGCTGAGGAGAGGCCTATCCCAAGGAGGCACCAGAGGGCAGGCAGGGGGGCAATTGCCCCCTGCGCAGCCACCCATATCCCGGCAAAGCCGGTGAGCATCACCAGGAGGTTGATGCCGGGGGAGGTAAGCCGGATATATTCCCTGACGCCCGTCACGCCGCCTCAGCCTTAACGGAAACCACGGGTTCCTCCCTGACCCCGTATTCATAGGGGCCTGCGGTGATCTCCGGGATGGTCTCAAAGTTGTAATAGGGAACCGGAGAAGGCAGGGTCCATTCAAGGGACCTGGCGCCCCAGGGGTTTGCCGTTGCCTTCTCTCCGGCAAAGG